>JAKSKQ010000069.1 GCA_024401675.1 Bacteroidales bacterium
TATTGCGCAGGTTGCCTGCAATTTCACGACCAACAGAATGCTTTCCGACTATGTGAAACAGTACTATGAGCCTCAGAGCCTCCGTTACGAGTCCCTCATTGCGGATGATTTCGGAAAGGCCCGCCAGATGGCCGCATGGAAGAAGAAACTCCGCTGTCAGTGGAATGATATAGAGGTCATTTCCATGACCAAGCCCGACAGCTCCTCTTCCGACCTGACTCTCGGAAAGCCCTTCAAGGCTGAGGCGGTAGTCGCCATCGGTACCCTGAAACCCGAGGATATAGGAGTGGAAGTGCTTTTCGCAAAGCCCGACAAGAACGGCAAGATGCACATCACCGAGAAATACGAGCTTACTCCTTCATCCTTCAAGGAGGGCGTGGCAACTTATTCGTGCGAGGTGTCGCCTGAACGTTCCGGTGTTTACCGCTGCTCCGCGAGAATATTCGCCAAAAATCCCGAGATGCCACATCGTCAGGATTTCGAGCTCGTGAAATGGCTGTAGTAGCGACAATAGGATTTTTTGACGGTGTCCACTCCGGGCACCGTCAGATTTTGAGTTCTTTAGTGAAGGCGGCCCGAAGCCGCGGGGCGTCTTCTCTTGTGGTTACTTTCTGGCCCCATCCGAGGACGATACTCCAGCAGGATGCCAGAGAGTTCAGGCTTCTGACCAATATCAGCGAGAAGGTGGACATGATAAGGCGGGCCGGGGTGGATGATGTGAAGGTCCTCACCTTTTCCAAAGAATTCAGCCGGATGAATACCGAGCAGTTCATACGCGATGTGCTGATAGGGAAATTCTCGGTAACCACACTTCTGGTGGGCTACGACAATCGTATGGGAAGTGACTTGCTGTCTCCTGATGAAACGGCCTCGATAGCATCCTCGCTGTCTCTCGAAGTGCTGCGATGCCCTTCTTTTGAAAAGGATGGCGTGACTGTGAGTTCTTCCGTAATACGCAGGGCCATAGCGCAGGGACGCATGAAGGAGGCCTCTTCGCTGCTTGGATACAATTACTCCATATCCGGAGTCGTGGTTTCCGGCAACAGACTGGGCCGTACCATCGGTTTCCCGACAGCCAATATGCAACTTTACGACCCTCTGCGCCAACTTCCGGAGTGCGGAGTTTATGGGGTGAAGGTGAAAGTGCTGGGCAAGGAGTATGGCGGGATGACCAACATAGGCGTGCGCCCCACTGTGTCCGACAAGTCTCTCCTTACCATAGAAACCAATATTTTCGACTTCGATGAGGATATCTACGGTCTGGACATATCCGTGGAATTCATTGACAGAGTCCGCGATGAAAGGCATTTCCCCTCGGTAGCAGCTCTGTCTGAGCAACTTGCCGGGGACCGTGAGTTCATCCGCCGTGAAATTCTCGGCCGCCGGATACATAAATAAAATATTTTTCATATATTTGCCTTGTGAGTGGGTTCTGCTTTGCGGCAGGACTCGTTTTTATTGATAAATAATTGAATATGGAAATTCATTACATGACCCAGGACGGTCTTGACAAGCTCAAGAAAGAGCTTGCAGACGCAATCGCACAGCGTCCCGTGATTTCAGCGGCTATCGCTGAGGCCAGGGACAAGGGCGACCTTTCTGAAAACGCAGAGTATGAATCGGCACGTGAAGCACAGGGACTTCTCGAACTTAACATAAGCAAGCTCCAGAATCTGGTGGCTGCTGCAAGAGTTATCGACGAGACTATGATTTCCACCGATAAGGTGCAGATGCTCAATAAAGTCAAAGTCAGAAATGTCGCCTCCAAGCAGGAAATGCAGTTCGTCATCGTAGGCGAGAACGAGGCTGACTTCGCGCACGGCAAACTTGCCTGCACAACACCTATCGCCAAGGCTCTTATCGGCCATAAGGTAGGCGAAGTCGTGGATGCCGTAGTGCCTTCAGGAGTGATGAAGTTTGAAATTCTTGAAATCTCGCTTCAATAATATATGGCTACAATTTTCACCAGAATCGCAAAAGGGGAGATTCCTTCATTCAAAGTGGCGGAATCCGGGGATTATTATGCTTTCCTCGACATAAGCCCGATGGCCCCCGGGCACACTCTCGTCATCCCGAAGAATGTCGAGAACGACTATATCTTCGCCCTGGAGCCTGACGTGTATGCCGGACTTTGGGACTTTGCCTCAAAAGTGGCGAAGGCTATAGGCAAGGCTCTTCCCTGCAAGAGGGTTGGAGTCGCGGTTCTCGGCATGGAAGTTCCGCATACTCATATTCATCTCGTCCCTCTCCAGAGCGAGGCGGACATGGATTTCAGGAAGCCGAAGCTTTCGCTTCCCAAAGAAGAAATGGCGCAAATAGCAGCAAAAATCAACGCCGAATATGAAAAACTCAAATAATCCGATTGCCGCACTGATTCTCGGGGCGGCTTTCTTATTCTGCCTGACTGCGTGCAGCAAGGCTGTCGTTTCCGGCACGGTTGAAGGCGCCCCGGACACCCGTCTGGTGGCCTCCCGTCTTGTCTCCAACCGCTATGAAAGTATAGACACCCTCACCACCGATGCTCTCGGCGCTTTCAAATTCCGTGTTGATGTCGCCGCCGGCGATCCTGAATTCGTGTATCTTCAGAAGGATGGACGCAATATAGCTTCTTATCTGCTTTTCCCCGGGGACAGGGTGAAGACCAATGTTTCCGCTGACGGCGTTGTGACGGTCACAGGGAGCGATGATTCCGCCCTCATGAACGAAATCGACCGCGACTATGCGGCATTCGTGAAATCTATGGAAGCTTCTCCTTCAGCCAAAACCTATGTGGATTACTACCGGTCCAGAGTGTCATACATTTTCAATCACCTGACATCCCTGACATGCATCCCGGTGCTGTATCAGAGAGCGTCCGAGACTTTGCCTGTCTTTGCACAGACAACAGATGCCCTGCATTTCAAGAGTGTAAGCGACACTCTTTCGGCACTTTATCCCAAGAGCCGCTTTGTGAAGGCTCTCCGCAGTGATGCCGCCGCAAGAATGAATGCCTTCCGGATAGAGGCCCAGTTCTCTTCCGCCACACCGGTCAGCTTCCCTGAAATTGAACTTCCCGACACAAAGGGGAACATGAGGAAAGTGTCCGACGTGGCCGCCAAGGTCAAGATTCTCTACTTCTGGATGGCTGCCAATGCTGTCTGCAACAACTATAACACCCAAACTCTTATGAGCGCCTACAACTCCCTGTCCGGAAAGGATGTGGAGGTTTATGCCGTGTCACTCGACCCGGACAAGACGCTTTGGGCCTCGTATGTGGCCGCGCAGAATCTTCCATGGATCAATGTCAACGATGTGACCAGTGTCGATTCCCGCTTTGCTTCGGTCTATAATGTGCAGAACCTTCCTGCCGTCTATCTGCTTTCAGAAGACGGCATCAAGGTCCTCGGCACTCCGGATGCCGGCACTATCGTCAAGGAAGTCAGGAAATTGCTTTAGTTGAGGCTGGAAACCAGCTTCCACAGAACTATACCGACGGTCACGGATACATTCAGCGAATGCTTCGTTCCGTATTGGGTGATTTCAAGAGTGAAATCACTTTCCGAGACCACGTCATCCCTTACGCCCTCCACTTCATTGCCGAAGATGAGGGCGTATTTTCTGCCCTTTTCCGTAGTGAATTCTTCAAGTTTGACGCTTTCTGACGTCTGCTCCACACTGACTATTGTCCAGCCGTCCTCCCTGAGGGCACGCACTGCATCCATGGTGTCGGAAAAGTGCTCCCACCTCACGGTCGATTCGGCCCCGAGAGCGGATTTGTGAATCTCGGCTGAAGGCGGACACGCGCTTATTCCGCAAAGGCACATTTTCTCTATCCTGAAGGCGTCGCTGCTCCTGAGCGCGGCCCCTACATTGTGGGCGCTGCGGATGTTGTCCAATACGACAGCTACCGGGAACTTGACACTCTCCTCGTACTGCCGGGCCGTCATGCGTCCCATTTCCACTGACAGAAGTTTGCGGTTTGCCATAATTAAGCTCTGTTTGTTTCCAATTGCAAAGTTAAGGGCTTTTTGTTAATTTTGCGACTGTTCAAACACAGTTAAGACATGAAACAGGATATCGCAATTTCAGAACTCATCAAGAAGGAAAGGGACCGTCAGAGCAGGGGTCTCGAACTCATAGCGTCTGAAAATTATGTCTCTGATCAGGTGCTTGGCGCTCTCGGCAGCATCTGTACCAATAAATACGCCGAAGGATATCCCGGAGCCCGGTACTACGGCGGCTGCGAGGTCATAGATGAGATAGAACAGCTTGCAATTGACAGGCTGAAAGAACTTTACGGTGCCGAGTACGCCAACGTCCAGCCTCACAGCGGAGCCCAGGCCAACATGTCTGTCTTCTATGCCTGCCTTGAACCGGGTGATACTTTCATGGGGCTCGACCTCTCACACGGAGGACATCTCACCCACGGCTCGCCGGTGAACATGTCGGGACACAACTACAAGGCCCTCGCCTACGGATTGGATCCGCTTACCGGACGTATCGACTACGACGAGATGGAGGCGCTCGCCCTCGAACATCATCCCAAACTGATTGTCGGCGGCGCTTCGGCATATTCCCGCGAATGGGATTACCGCCGGATGAGGGAAATCGCTGACAAGGTCGGAGCCGTCCTTATGATAGATATGGCGCATACTGCCGGGATGATTGCCGCCGGGCTGCTCGAAAATCCTGTGAAATACGCCCATATAGTGACTTCTACGACACATAAGACACTGCGCGGCCCCAGAGGTGGAATCATCCTTGTGGGAAAGGACTTCCCGAATCCCAAGGGGGAGAAGAACTCCAAGGGCGAGGTGAAGATGATGTCCCAGATGATAAATTCGGCCGTGTTCCCCGGTGTCCAGGGCGGTCCGCTCGAGCACTGCATTGCGGCAAAGGCCGTGGCTTTCCACGAGGCCCTGCAGCCGCAGTTCAAGCAGTACCAGCGTCAGGTCATTTCCAATGCCGCCGCCATGGCTGCCCGCTTTGTCGAGAAGGGATATAAAGTGGTGTCCGGAGGTACCGACAATCATCTCATGCTTGTCGATCTCCGCACGAAATTCCCCGACCTTACCGGAAAGATGGCCGAAAGGGCTCTTATCCAGGCCGATATAACCGTCAATAAGAATATGGTGCCGTTCGACACCCGCTCTCCGTTCCAGACTTCCGGAATAAGGGTGGGGACCCCCGCCGTCACAACCCGCGGTTTTGTCGAGGCCGACATGAGGAAGATAGTCGATCTCATCGATGAGGTGCTCTCCAATGCCGCTTCCTCACAGGATGAGAATGTGGTGGCCGCCGTCCTGGAACAAGTCCATTCAATGACGTCCGGCATGCCGCTGAACAAATATCAGAATCTTGTATAAGACCTGATGGCCAAGATTCCTACATTCCTTCTAGGCCTTACCCGGCGTCAGGGAGAACATCAGGTTCCCGGATTCCGTTTCCCGCGTTCCCATGTTCAGATTACGGATTACCGCGGTACTCTGGTGATGTCGCTGCAGAGGGATTGCATAGTGCTGGCAAAGGCTCTTGACAATTATGTGTGCCTCTGGTACAAGGACGGCTCAAGTGATTTCAAAAGTATCGTATTCCGCCAGAAGATGCAGGAACTCGCCAAGGTTATCTGCTCTGACGACATAGTGCGCTGTCACCGTTCATATATTGTCAATCTCGAATATGTAAAAATTATCCGGCCTTACAGGAAATCCTATCGGATGGACATCGGACTTCCCGGTGTGGATTATGTTCCTGTGAGTGCCGCATTCATATCTAAATTTGCCGAAAATGGAAAATAAGTTTGAGCTGGACCACCCGGCAGTAATTGTGGTGGACATGCTGGTGGACTTTGTCACCGGCGCTTTGGCATGCGAGAGAGGACAGGCTATGGTTCCTTATGCAGTTGAACTTGTGGATGAGGCCAGAAAGGCCGGTGTCCCGGTCATATTCTCCGCCGATGCCCATATCCCGGGAATTGACCGAGAGTGCAGGCTGTGGGGCGAACATGCGATAGCCGGTACGCCCGGAGCAAAGGTGATACCCGAACTCAAACTGTCCGACAACGATTATTTCATACCCAAGCGCCGTTACAGCGCGTTCTTCCAGACAAATCTCGATTGTCTGCTCAGGGAACTCGGAGTCAAGACAGTGATTCTGGTGGGACTTCAGGCCCATATCTGTGTGCGCCACACCGCGGCTGATGCGTTCCAACTTGGCTATGAGGTCGTATCCGCAGCCCAGTGTATCGAGGCCTTCACCGAGAAAGACTATCTTGAAGGGCTTGAATACATGAAAATGTGCTATGGCGCGCAGCCTCTCACCAATAAGGAAATCATAACTGCCTTCAAGGCATAACTGAAATTCTTGCTTCCTGAACATGGTGGAATTTTCTTCTATGGAAATTCCGCCACTATATATGGTAATTTTGCCACAATTACTTAAGTTTTCTCGGGATTTTGATTTTGAAAATGTTTTCTATTTGCTAAATTTGCTTTCATGAAACATTTTCTCAATTATCTTCACACGAAAATCACCGCCCACTGGGACGAACCCGGACTGACGGATTACGGCCGTGAGACCTTCACCAACGGTCAGATTGCCGAGAATATAGAGAAGCTTCATATACTTTTCGAGAAAATCGGACTTGAACAAGGGGACAGAGTCTCCATCAGCGGCAGGAATTCCGCACGCTGGGCCATGGCTTTCCTCGCAGTCGAGACATACGGCTGTGTCGCTGTACCTGTCCTTTCCGATTTCACTCCCGAGAACATACAGACCCTTTGCGAACATTCCGAGTCCAAACTGCTCTTCACCGACCTCAATATCTGGGAACACATGAATCCCAAGTCCATGAAGCATGTGAAGGCGGTCCTGTCTCTCGCCGGTTACCAGTTTTTATATGCCTCCAACAAAAAGGCGCTTTCCGCCGGTGACCAATTGGACAAACTTTTCAAACTCAAGTATCCGGCATTCCGTGCAAAAGATATCAATTATAAGAGGGATGATTCATCTCTGGATGATCTGTGCGTCATCAACTATACTTCCGGAACCACCGGAAATCCCAAGGGCATCATGCTCTCTGCACGTGTGATTTCTTCCAATCTCGAATTCTCCTGGAAGAATATTCCCAACAAAGCCGGGGATAATTCGGTATCCATGCTGCCGCTGGCCCACATGTTCGGACTCACGATAGAATTCCTCTATACCTATCTTGGCAACTGCCATCTCTATTTCCTCGGGAAGACACCGTCACCTCTGTATCTGATGAAGGCGCTTTCGGACATCCGGCCTTATATCCTTGTCACTGTGCCTCTTGTCATGGAGAAGATAGTCAAGGGAAAGATAATGCCGATGCTTGAGAAGAAGCCCGTGTCCTGGTTTGTCAAGGTCCCCGTCATAAACAATATCATTTTCCATGTCGTGAACAGGAAGTTCATGGCATTCATGGGAGGGAGGATCCGAAGCATCACTATCGGCGGGGCTGCCATCAGCCGTCCTGTGGAACTGATTCTCAAGAAAGCAAGGATTCCATATACTGTCGGCTACGGCATGACCGAATGCGGGCCGCTGATCGGATTCGAATCATTCGAGAAATATCGTCTGGGCTCATGCGGAAAGATAGTTTCCGGAATGCAGGTGAGGATAGTCAAGGAGGAGGAAGATGCCGAAATCGGAGAATTGCAGGTCAAGGGAAACAATGTGATGACGGGCTACTACAAGGATGAAAGAGCCACATCGGAAGCCTTCACAGAAGACGGATGGCTCCGGACAGGGGATCTCGGACTCATTGACAAGGCCGGCAATATTTTCATCAAGGGGCGCAGCAAGTGCATGATACTCACATCCAACGGACAGAATATCTATCCCGAGGAACTTGAAGCCAAGCTCAACGATCAGCAATTCGTGTCCGAGTCGCTTATTGTGGGCAGGCCCAAGGGACTTGTGGCTCTCATAGCCCCGCATTTCGACGAAATAAAGTCTGCCGGCGAGACCCGTCCGGTGGAGGAAATCATGGAATCGGTCCGCAGAAGTGTGAACAAGATTCTGCCTTCCTACAGCCAGATTTCAAAAGTTGAAATTCTTTCGGACGGATTCGTCCACACTCCCAAGCACTCTATTAAGCGCAATCTTTACAATTGATGGGGAGGCAGGGTATGAGACACGGAATGAAAGCAGTACATATTTTTTCAGCCGCCGCGGCTCTTGTGGCATCGGTATTGCTATGTGGCGGTTGCGTGAACTTTTCGAAGGTCGGCGTATCGGACATGAAGGTCAGAAGTTATACTCCGAAAAGTTTCAGTTCATTGGATATGAAATGCGAGCTGTCGGTGGAAAACGGTTCCCAGGAATTCACTGTCAGTTCTTTGGAAGGGACCATCGTGCATCAGGGACGGAATATGGCAAACATCAGTGTCGATCCGGTGACAGTCCTGGCGAGGACTTCGGCAGTGTACCCGGTCCACGGTGTTGTCCGTCTCGAGGACGGGGTGTCCCTGCTGAATGTGATTTCCCTGGCCAATGGTTTCAAGCCCGAGGAATATACTGTGAATGTAAGTGGAATATTGCAGCCCAAGGGCGGCGCGAAGTTCAAGATATCCAGAAAAGATGTGCCATTGACATTTTTCATGAAAAAGAAGTAATATGAGACATACGACGACAGTAATAATCATTTCCTTTGTTCTGGCGGCACTCAGTGCCAATACGCTTCGCGGCCAGGACCTTATACCTTATACTCCCGGTCAGGAGGTCCCGTCCGGGTACGAGGTTGTGGACTCGCTTGTCAATGTTCCTATCCCTCTTATCGACACGTCGCTTGTCGGCAGGAGCGTGTTCGATGTGATGCCTTCCGCCTCTGACGGCGACAAGGGAACTGTCTCAGTGCATCAGAGCCGGGAGTTGCAGGAGGCAATGGCTTCCCATGTCCTCAGCAACGGCAAAAGGACGATTCCCGGCTTCCGGGTGAGGATATTCTTCGACAACAAGAGGACTTCCAGGGGGGATAGCGAAAGTGCCCGGCAGCGCTTTGAGAGGCTCTACCCGGGAATCAAGACATACCGGACATATTCCAATCCTTACTTCAAGGTTACTGTCGGAAACTTCCGGACCAGAAGTGAGGCTATGGAGATGCTTTCAGGCATATCCCGCAATTTCCCGTCAGCTTTCGTA
>JAKSKQ010000007.1 GCA_024401675.1 Bacteroidales bacterium
GGCAAGAGAGAGCATTCGAAACCGGAGCCTCTCAAATAGACGACGGCAAATTCAGAAACGCCCTTCGCGGATTCTCTCCGCGGAGGGTTTTTGTCTCTCATCCGTACAGGCGGATGAACCATAGTGTCTATCGAAAAATTGTCTCCTTCATCGAAAATTCTTATCTTTATCTTCAGGAAAGATTATTGCATTATCGCCCTAATAAATCGCACAATCGGAAGGCCCTCAAAAAACGGGTTCGTTTTTGCGATTTTGAAAATTCTGTCGGGCAAATGTCGGGCAAATGTCGGGCAAATGAGTAAAAGAAAAAGTCAACCGATTAAATATCAATCAGTTGACTTCTCAAAAGGTGCGGGTGAAGGGACTCGAACCCATACGCACTAGGCACCAGATCCTAAGTCTGGCTTGGCTACCAATTACAACACACCCGCAGAAAAAAGAGCGGCTCGCTTCGGTAGGGAAGAGAAACCGCTCTTCTTATCAATAGTAAGAATTACTGCTCGTTCTCAAGCTGGAGATGCTGTACATAGACGGCCTTCTCGTGGGCTCTTCTCTTGATGGCTGAGGGTTTCTGGAATTCACGACGGGAACGAAGCTCGCGGACTGCACCAGTCTTCTCGAATTTTCTCTTGAATTTCTTGAGAGCCTTCTCGATGTTGTCGCCTTCTTTAACGGGTACTATAATCATGCTGAATCACCTCCTTTTTTCTATAGCGGCTGCAAAGTTATACTTTTTATCTGATATTCAAAATTATTTGTCGTTCTTGATTGCTGCCTGAGCCGCGGCGAGTCTTGCGATAGGCACACGGAAAGGTGAGCAGGAGACATAGTTGAGACCGATCTTGTGGCAGAATTCGACAGATGCGGGGTCACCGCCGTGCTCGCCGCAGATACCGCACTTGAGCTCATTCCTTGTCTCGCGGCCTGCAGTGACTGCGTAGTTGACAAGCTTGCCGACTGACTTGGTGTCGAGGGTCTTGAACGGATCGGCATCGAGGATCTTGTTGCCGAGATAGTCGCCCATGAAGGTGCTGACATCGTCACGGCTGAAGCCGAATGTCATCTGAGTGAGGTCGTTGGTACCGAATGAGAAGAACTCGGCGGTACGGGCCATGCGGTCTGCAGTGAGGGCTGCACGCGGGATTTCGATCATCGTACCGAACTTGTAGTTGATGAACTGCTTGGTAGCGGTTTCAACTTCGGCCTTGATCTTCTCGCAGATAGCCTTCTGGAACTTGAGCTCGCGCTCGGAGATGGTCACAGGAACCATGATCTCGGGATGAGGGTTGTAGCCTTCAGCCTGAAGTTCGGCGGCAGCGGTGAAGATGGCGCGGAACTGAGTCTCGGAAATCATAGGATATGTGATGTGGACACGAACTCCGCGGTGACCCATCATAGGGTTGCCCTCGTGGAGAGCCTCACCGCGCTTGTCGATGTCGGCTTCGCTGATGTGGAGCTCATTGGCAAGTTCTTCCTTCTTGTCGTGGGCAGTGGGGACGAACTCGTGGAGAGGGGGATCGAGGAGACGGAAGGTCACTTCCTTGCCGTCCATAACCTTCATTGTACCCTTGACTGCAGCCTTCATATAAGGCTCGAGCTCGGCGAGGGCTGCCCTGCGCTCATCGTCAGTCTTGGAAAGAATCATCTTGCGGAGCTTGGAGAGGGGAGTCTCGGAATTCTGACCGTAGAACATGTGCTCGATACGGAACAGACCGATACCCTCGGCGCCGAATGAAAGTGCGCGGGCGGCATCTTCGGGAGTATCAGCGTTGGTGCGGACACCCAGCTTGCGGAACTTGTCGGCGATGGCCATGAACTGGACGAACCTTGGGTTGTTGGAGGCGTCCATAGTCTCGATGGCGGCGGCGTAAACGGCACCCTTGGCTCCGTTGAGGGAGAATACAGTGCCTTCACCGTATTTGACATCGGATCCCTTGAACCATACTTTCTTGTTCTCGAGATCAATCTTCATGTCTTCGCAACCTACGATGCAGCACTTGCCCCATCCGCGGGCCACGAGAGCAGCGTGTGAAGTCATACCGCCTTTCATTGTAAGGATACCGGCGGCTGCACGCATACCTTCTACATCTTCAGGAGAAGTCTCTTCGCGGACGAGGATAACCTTCTTTCCCTGGGCTGCGGCGGCAACTGCGTCCTCATTGGAGAACACGATGGTTCCGACTGCTCCACCGGGAGATGCGGGAAGTCCGTGGGCGATGACCTCGGCCTTCTTCTCTGAAGCGGGGTCAAGGATAGGATGGAGAATTTCATCGAGCTGGGCGGGGGCGATACGCATTACTGCGGTCTTCTCGTCGATCATGCCCTCCTGGAGCATATCCATTGCCATGTTCAGGGCTGCAAGACCTGTCCTCTTGCCGATACGGCACTGGAGCATCCAGAGCTTGCCTTCCTGAATGGTGAACTCGATGTCCTGCATATCATTGAAATGCTGCTCGAGGTGGAGACGGATGGCGTCGAGCTCCTTGTACACTTCGGGCATGGCATCCTCGAGAGAAGCGAGGTGGGCGTTTTGGGGACTCTTGGTGGCGTTGTTCAGCGGGTTCGGAGTACGGATACCGGCAACCACATCCTCGCCCTGGGCGTTGATGAGCCACTCACCGTAGAACTTGTTGTCTCCGTTGGCCGGGTTGCGTGAGAAAGCCACACCTGTGGCTGAAGTCCCGCCCATGTTGCCGAATACCATTGACTGCACGTTGACAGCTGTACCCCAGTCATCGGGAATACCCTCGATCTGACGGTACTTGATGGCACGCTTGCCGTTCCAGGACTTGAACACACCGCCGATGGAACCCCAGAGCTGAGCCTGGGCATCGTCGGGGAAATCAACTCCGAGAACTTCCTTGATGCGGACCTTGAAGGCCTCTGCGAGGTCCTGGAGCTCGTCGGCAGTGATTTCAGTGTCGCTCTTGTAACCCTTGGCTTCCTTGAGGTCCTCCATCATCTTGTCGAGCTGCTGGCGGATTGACTTTCCGTCTTCAGGCTCGATGCCTTCGGCCTTCTCCATGACTACATCGGAGTACATCATGATGAGACGGCGGTATGCGTCATATACGAAACGGGGATTCTTGGTCTTGGCAATCATTCCCGGAATGGTCTTTGAGCAAAGACCGATATTGAGGATGGTATCCATCATACCGGGCATCGACTGGCGGGCGCCGCTTCGGCAGCTCACGAGAAGAGGGTTCTTCTCATCGCCGAATTTCATGCCCATGATGGCCTCGGTGGCCTTGAGGGCCTCGGCAACATCGTTTTTCAACTCCTGAGTATAGCCTCCGCCGAGTTCATAGTATTCGGTACAGCATTCTGTTGTGATAGTGAAACCTGCAGGAACAGGGATTTCCAGCTTGCACATCTCGGCGAGGTTGGCACCCTTGCCGCCGAGAAGTTCTCGCATTTTGCCATCGCCTTCGGCAGTCTTTCCGCCGAAACGATAAACTCTTTTCTTGATTTCTGACATAGTATTTGATTTGATGATAATTTGCTGTATATGCACTGAGTCGGTATATTCCCGATTTTGCGCGCGCAAAGATAGAGGTTTTATGTGAGATTTCCTAATTAGTCTTCGCCTTCCGGGGTAAGGGCGTCCAGAATGCCTCCGAGAACCTTTCCGACATCAGTTCTGGAATCTCCGGAAATGACTGTGCACTCCGAAGCCGGGTCCTGACTTCTCACGGGACGGCCGACTGGATAATAAGCAGTATCCTGAAGCAGGAACTGGCTGTCGCAGTAATCGTAGTCCTGGTCTGAAATCTGAATCAGCACTCCGGGGACTTCGCTGAAAAGCAGGTTTTCCGGCTTCGCGCCCGCCCCCCAGGACGCTTTCAGCCCGCCGAGGTCGATGGGGAGGGAGTAGCCGGTGCCCTCGAACATTTTCCTCGCAGCGCAGGCGAGTCCTCCGGCAGAGCAGGTCACCGCGCTGCGGATCACTCCATCCTCCGACATCTCGCGGACAACTTCGTAGCAGTCTATGAAATAGTCGGTGTCGGATATGTCGGGGGAGCCTTCGAGGTTATTGCCGGCAAAATGCGAGAATGCGCTGCCTCCAAGTCTCATTCTGCATATATCAAAAGGAATGAATATGATCCAGGAGGACTCGTCCCCGCAGAATTTGCCGCTTATGCGGTCGCCGCTGCCCATCTGAACCGGGATGCCGTCGTCGAGTTCGTCGAACACGTCGTCCTGGCAACATACGCCGCTGACGGCTGCGCTCATTAGGCATCCGTCTGCGGCGAGGCCGGCATTTTCCACAACTTCCAAAGATGAGATTTTCAAGCCGAGTTCGGAGATGTAGGCTCCGGCTGACTCGCAAGTCTGCCAGAAAGCGGCCATGTTGCCCACGCAATCCGAGTTCCATTCCCATTTCAAGGCCAGTCTGGTGTCCTTGATGGAGAAATGCCCGTCTTTCCAGAGGCTGTCAAGAAGGGCTGTGCACACTGCGCTGCGGGCCGCGAATTTCTCATATCCGAAAGGGAAACGCCTCTTGGAGCCGAGAATCCCGTCGATTATATCATTGAATCTTGAGACCTCGAACGAGCCCGGAACCGGACGGGGGTCGATTGTCTCGTCTATGATACCCTGCTGACCGGGGATGATGTTCCCGATCGGGAATGAAAGCGAGCCTGCGAAGTTTTCAATAGGGGTGTTGCCGGACTGGATGCCGTCAAGAATGTAGGGGGTTGTGAAAAAATGATGCATCAATTCCCTGTAGAATGAGAGTTAATGAGACAAAAATAGGTATTTTTGCAATCAAATTGAATATTTGAACCGTGGAATTTGACGAAAAAGCATATAATGAACTGATAGAGGGTCTGTTTGCAAGGGTAAAATCCTTCCAGACAGACGGGAAGGCGGCATACAAGCCGGGGCTCGACCGTATGATGATGGCCGCTTCGCTGATGGGTAATCCACAGCGCTCGTACAAAACTGTCCATGTGGCCGGAACCAACGGGAAAGGGTCCGTTTCCAATATGCTGGCGGTGTCGCTCGCGGCAAAGGGACTCCGTGTGGGGCTGTACACGTCTCCGCACCTGGTGGACTTCCGCGAACGGATGAGAATCCTGGAACTTCCTGCAAGAGGGGAACTTCCACCAACCCGGGAACTTCCACCAACCCGGGAACTTCCAGGCGGCGGAATACAGACTCTTATTTCCGAAAATGAGGTGATGGAACTGCTCGGACAGTGGGACGAGACTTTCCGGAATCTGGAAATGAGTTTCTTTGAAATCACGACCGCTCTGGCTTTCAAATGGTTTGCGGACAGAAAGGTTGACATCGCCGTGGTGGAAACCGGGCTCGGGGGAAGGCTCGACAGCACCAATATCCTTCAAAGCCCTGAACTTTGCGTGATTACCAATATCGGCATGGACCACTGCGACATCCTGGGTGACAGTCTGGAGGAAATCGCCTTCGAGAAGGCCGGTATCATCAAGGAGGGCGCGGACACTGTGATAGGCGAGTCCGTAGAAGGGGTTACGGAGCCGGTTTTTGTCCGCAAACATCACTACACCTGCCAATTTTCTCCCAAGGGCGGGGAACTCGTCTTCGCAATGAAGACCGTCACGGCGTCCGGGAACGCGGCGGAGAAGAACATTCTGGAAAGGATGGACCTTCGCGGCAGTTATCAGGAGAAAAATCTGCACACCGTCATGGTCTCCCTGGATGTGCTTTCCCGCAGGGGACTTCCGGTGTCATCGGATGACCCAGAGGTTCAGGATGCCATTGCCCGCACTGCCGCTCTGGCAGATTTCCACGGACGCTGGGAAAAGGTGTATGATGACCCTACAATCATTTGTGACATAGGGCATAACTCGCATGGATTGAAGTATAACTATAAGCAGTTGGAAGACATCGCCGGGGCCTCGCGTGCCTCCGGAGTGAAGCCTGTTCTGATTCTCGGGTCCGTCGCTGACAAGGATTACACCGAGTCCATGAAACTCATTCCGGAAGACTGCGTCATAATTTTCACCTCCGCTTCGACACTTCGCGCGGTGGATGCCTCTGCCCTGAGGGAACTGTTCCTCGGAATCCGGCCCGGGTACGATGCCGCCGATGTGACGGCCTGTGGCGGTGTGGATAGTGCCGCCTCACTTGCCATGGAAATTCACAGGAAAAATCCGGTTCCTTTCATATATGTAGGCGGGAGCTCCTATGTTGTGGCGGATTTTCTGAAATGGAAACAAAATAATTTGTAATTTTGCCGAATGTTTTTGGAATCAATATCTTCTGAAGAAATAGACAAGAAGCCGCTGTCGGCATTCGAAGGCGAAATTTATGTTGTGGAACGTCCCGGGAAACTCTTTTCCGAGGCAGTCAGGTATCTTCGCCGGCAAAGTGTGCTCGGCTTCGATACCGAAACCAAACCGGTCTTCAATGCCGGTGAGAAACATCATCCGACAGCGCTCCTTCAACTTTCCGGCCCTGACAGGGCGTACCTTTTCAGGCTCAATACCCTCGGATTGAGGTACCGTCTCCGCTCCATTCTTGCGGACAAGAAGATAATCAAGGTGGGTGCTGCGGTCAAGGATGATATCCGCGGCCTCCAACATATTGCTCCATTCAAGGCTGCGTCGTTTGTGGATTTGCAGCAGATGGTGGAGGGGTACGGCATCAGGGACAAGGCGGTGAAGAAGATGGCGGCGATAATCCTGGATATCCGTATCTCCAAAAGCCAGCAGTGCAGCGACTGGGAAGCCCGTCAGTACAGCGAAGGGCAGATCAGTTATGCCGCCACTGATGCATGGGTTTGCCTCGAAATGTACAAGAAACTTCTGGAAAGCACTCCGGTCGGAGATGCAGCTGAGGAGGCCTAGAATTTCCTGATATTCTGATAAACCAGATGGACCGGAAGGCCCATCACCGTGTAGAAGGAACCGTCGATTCCCTCTATTGCGGCGTATCCTATCCATTCCTGGATGGCGTATGCTCCGGCTTTGTCGAGGACTTTGTAATTGTCCACATAATAATTGATTTCCTCGTCCGAGAGGGGGGACAGGCGCACGTGAGAGACGTCTTCGAAGGTTGTTTCCTTGGCGATGTCTCTCAGAGTTACGGCTGTTATCACATCGTGGGAGCGTCCCTGAAGCAGTTTCAGCATGCGGACCGCGTCTGCCTTGTCCGCCGGTTTGCCCAGGGGAGTATCGTCCGCTATTACCATTGTGTCCGAGGTTATCAGAAGTTCGCCTTCTTCGAGAGGCCGGTGAAATCCGTGCGATTTTCCGATGCTCATAAGGCGCGGAATGTCGCGCGGGGCGGTGCCCTCCGGCACGATTTCTTCGAAAGTATTGCCGGTGTCCACTGTGAATTCAAGCCCCAGTCCGGCTAGAAGTTCCCTGCGTCTCGGGGAACCGCTGGAAAGTATGATGTTGCTGAAACGGGTGTTCATCCTGTCAGAAGCGTTTTTCGAATCCGTCCACATCGAAATGATCCAGATCCCATTTGCCCTGGGCTTTCATCACCAGTTCGACACCGTAGCGGACGCAGCCCTTCCCGCCTCCGACCGGACAGATTATGTCGGCGGCGTCGCGCACCTCCGGCACGGCGTCGGCAGGACACATTCCGATGCCGGCCTCCTGCAGTGCTGTTATATCCGGGATATCATCACCGAAATACATTACTTCACTGGTGCTTATATTATGCCTTCTACAGTAATCCTTCAAGTCGCGGACCTTGTTGGCCGAGTCCAGATAAATGTCGTTTCCGTCCATTCCGGACATCTCCATCCGGGCTACTATGTTGGGGGATTTACCACCGGTTATGGCAGCGAGGAAGTATCCGTTCATCATGGCCATCCGGAGGCCGAAAGTATCCTTGGCGTTGTAGATTCTCCAGAGTTCGCCCTGCTCGTTGCAGATTATGCTGCCGTCGGTCATCACGCCGTCGATATCGAAAGCGAATGCCTTGATTTCTTTTGGGTCTGTCATCGGAATTGGTTTCAGTTATGTGAATTCAATTGGCAAATATAACGAATATTATGTACATTTGCAGGATTTACTATAAAACTATTCTTATGGAAGAGCTTTCTTCGAAATACAACCCCGCGCTTACTGAAGACAAATGGTATGAATATTGGCTTCAGCATAAATTTTTCCATTCCGAGCCCGATTCGAGACCGTCATATACAATCGTGATACCGCCCCCGAATGTGACTGGTATCCTCCATATGGGCCATGTGCTCAACGAGACCATTCAGGACGTACTCATCCGTCATGCAAGGATGAGCGGGTTCAATGCCTGCTGGGTTCCCGGAACCGACCACGCGTCAATTGCAACCGAGGCGAAGGTCGTGGGCCGTCTTGCCGGCATGGGAATACGCAAAAGGGACCTTACCAGAGAGGAGTTCCTTAAATATGCCTGGGAGTGGAAGGAAGAGCACGGCGGCATCATTCTCGAACAGCTCAAGAAGCTCGGATGCTCCTGCGACTGGGACCGTACCGCCTTCACTATGGACTCCCCCCGCAGCGAATCGGTGATGAGAGTGTTCGTGGACCTTTATGATAAGGGACTCATCTACAGGGGGCTGCGCATGGTCAACTGGGATCCCAAGGCCCAGACGGTGCTCTCCACCGAGGAAGTCGTCTATCGCGACGAAAAGTCAAAACTCTACTACCTCCGTTATTATGTGGCGGACGCCGATGTGAACCCGGTGGTGCCGACAGGTGAAGAAGGGGAGGTGCTCCATATTGACGGACAGGGCCGCTACTATGCTGTTGTGGCCACCACCCGCCCCGAAACAATAATGGGCGACACCGCGATGTGCATCAACCCCAAGGATCCGAAGAACCAGTGGCTCCGCGGACATAAGGTGACAGTGCCTCTTGTGGGAAGGGTGATTCCTGTGATAGAGGACCGCTATGTCGATATCGAATTCGGTACCGGCTGCCTCAAGGTAACTCCGGCCCATGATGTGAACGACTACAATCTCGGCAAGATACATAATCTTGAAACAATAGACATATTCAATCCGGACGGCACTCTTTCCGAGGCTGCCGGAATGTATGTGGGCCGTGACAGGATGGATGTCCGCAAGCAGATAGCTCTTGATCTTGACAATGCCGCTCTTCTCGAGAAGATAGAGGACTATGACAATAAGGTCGGCTATTCCGAAAGAAACCAGGACACCGCTGTGGAGCCGCGTCTGTGCAAGCAGTGGTTCCTCAAAATGCAGCATTTCGCGGACATCGCACTTCCTCCCGTACTTGAAGGCAAAATCCAGTTCCATCCGACAAAATATGTGACTACATACCGCAACTGGCTCGAGAACATCCAGGACTGGTGTATCAGCCGCCAGCTCTGGTGGGGACACCGTATCCCGGCCTGGTTCCTTCCGACGGCAGAAGGGGAGGAGGAAAAGTTCGTGGTTGCACTGAATGTTGAAGAGGCTCTTGCCAAGGCCCGCAAAATCAAGGGATACGAGAATATAGAAGCCGAGGCTCTTTCCCGGGACGAGGATGCTCTGGACACATGGTTCAGCAGTTGGCTCTGGCCTGTCAGCCTTTTCGGCGGCATCAACAACCCCGGCAACGAGGAAATCAGATACTATTATCCGACCAGTGACCTTGTGACCGGACCGGACATCATTTTTTTTTTGGTGGCTAGGATGATAATGGGCGGCGAGGAATATATGAAGGATGTTCCGTTCAGCAATGTGTACTTCACCGGAATTGTCCGCGACAAGCTCGGGCGCAAGATGAGCAAGCAGCTCGGAAACTCGCCCGACCCTCTCAAACTCATAGCCCAGTACGGTGCGGACGCCGTACGTATGGGTATGCTCCTGTGCTCGTCTGCCGGCAATGATGTCCTTTATGATGATTCCCAGGTGGAGCAGGGAAGGAACTTCTGCGGAAAAATATGGAACGCATTCCGTCTCATCGACCTCTGGAATGTGGACGAGGGCAAGGTTCAGGACGAGGCCAGTGCAGTAGCAGTGAAATGGTTCGAGTCCAAGTTGAACGAGACTGTCGCCACTGTTGAAGACCATTTCCGGAAATTCCGTATTTCCGATGCTCTGATGGCTGTATATAAACTCTTCTGGGATGATTTCTGCGCCTGGTATCTCGAGGCTGTGAAACCCGCATACGGCGAAGGTATTGACAAGACAACCCTCGCACGCACCAAGGAGTTCTTCGAGGCTCTTCTCAAACTCATACATCCGGTGATGCCGTTCATCACCGAGGAACTCTGGCAGAAACTCGCCCCGAGAAAGGACGGCGATACCATCATGCTTCAGAGTTATCCTATCGCCGGCGACAGCGACAAGGAATTGATTGCCGATTTCGAGGCTGCGACCTCCCTTGTGGCAGCCGTGCGCAACATCCGCCAGCAGAAGAACATATCCCCCCGAGAGCCTCTTGTCCTGAAAGTCGAGGGCAGCGCTCTCAAGGATGTCGAGGCTGTAGTCAGGAAACTTGCCGGTATCAGTGAACTTGTACGTGTGGACAGTGTCAATTACGACGAGGCCGGTTCTTCGATTCTTGTCGGGACCATCAAGGCTTTCGTGCCCCTCGGGAATCTCATCAATGTTGAAGAAGAACTCAAGAAAGCGGAGGCTGACTTGCTGTATTACAATGGTTTCCTTGAGTCGGTGAGACTCAAGCTCGGCAACGAGAAATTCGTATGCGGAGCTCCTGAGAAAGTGGTTGCGACAGAAAGGAAAAAGGAGTCCGACGCGCTTGCGACGATTGCCGCACTCCAGCAGACCATAGCTTCCCTCAAGGCTCTGAAATAACAGGACCCACGGAGAATGATTTCAATCAACAATCTGACTGTTGCCTGGGGCGGTTTCACTCTTTTGGACTGCATCAACTTCCACATCAGCGAAAATGACCATATAGGGCTGGTGGGGAAGAACGGGGCCGGCAAGTCCACCCTGCTCAAGTTGATATGCGGACTTCAGACACCTTCTTCCGGCCGCATAGAGAAGCCCTCTTCCCTTAAAATAGGATATCTGCCCCAGATAATGCAGCATAACCGCGGCCGCAGTGTGATGGACGAGGCGATGACTGCTTTCCAGGAGCAGTTCGACAAGGAGGCGAGATTGCAGCAGATTACCGATGAACTTGCATCCCGCGAGGACTATGAGTCCCGCGACTATCAGAATCTTATCGAGCAGATTACCGCGCTGAGCGATGAATTGGCCCTTTCCGCCGGGGAATCCCCGCAGGCAAGAGCCGAGAAGACTCTCTCCGGTCTCGGTTTCAAGAAAAGCGAATTGGACCGTCCGACCGAGACCTTCTCCCAGGGCTGGAACATGCGCATCGAACTTGCCAAGATTCTGCTCTCGAATCCGGATGTGCTTCTGCTCGACGAGCCGACCAATCATCTGGACATCGAATCAATCGAGTGGCTGGAGAATTATCTGCATTCGTACAGAGGCTCTCTGGTCCTCATTTCACATGACCGCAAGTTCCTGGACAACGTGACCGACCGCACGGTGGAAATCATGCTCGGCCATATCCACGATTACAAAGTCCCTTATTCCCAATACAGGGTGCTCCGCCAGGAGCGCATCGGCCAGCAGATAGCCGCATATAACAATCAGCAGAAGATGATTGAGAAGACGGAGGAGTTCATAGAACGCTTCCGCTACAAGCCGACCAAGTCCAATCAGGTCCAGTCCCGCATCAAGGCTCTCGAGAAATTGGACAGGATTGAGGTGGATGTTGAGGAAAAGGCCGCGATGACCATCAAGTTCCCGCCCGCACCCCGCAGCGGGGATGTCGTCTTCGAAGGCCACGACCTGACAGTCGGTTACGATGGAAAAGCGGTGTTCAGCGGCGCTGAAATCGAAATAAAGAGAGGGGAGAAGGTGGCTCTCGTCGGGCGTAACGGCGAGGGAAAGTCAACCCTGATGAAGGTTCTGATGAAACAGCTCGACTCCATGGGCGGGTCGGCCCGGGTCGGATACAATGTGGATGTAGGCTATTACGCCCAGAATCAGGAAGATGTGCTGGACAAGAACTTCACAGCCTTCGAGACTCTGGACCGGATTGCGGTTGGGGATATCAGGACAAGGCTGCGCGACATTCTGGCCGCGTTCCTCTTCAAGGGGGAGGATATCGACAAGAAGGTGGCTGTGCTCAGCGGTGGCGAAAGAGCCCGTCTGGCGATGGCATCGCTGATGCTTTCTCCGCACAACCTCCTTGCTCTTGACGAGCCTACCAACCACATGGACATCCTTTCCAAGGATATACTTAAGCAGGCGTTGAAGAATTTCGACGGCACTCTTCTCGTGGTTTCCCACGACAGGGATTTCCTCGACGGCCTGGTGGATAAGATATATGAGTTCCGGGACGGGGCCGTGCGCGAACATCTGGGAGGAATACAGGACTTCCTTCACAAGCGCAAGATAGAGTCTCTTGGCGAACTCGAGAGGAAGACAGCCCAGACCGCGGAATCCTCATCAAAGCCGGTCGCCGAACCGGTGAAGGAAAGTGTTCAGAAGTGGGAGCAGAAAAAGTTCGAGAGCAAGGTTGAGCGGATGGAGCGCCTCGCCAGGGAAAAGTTGGAGGCAGAAATCGAACGTCTGGAAGCGCGCCAGAAGGAATTGGAAGAGATTCTTGGGGCTCCGTCTCCCGAAACCGATATCATGGAACTTACCAGAGAATATCTCGAGAACAAACGCGATATTGACTACAAGACCGAACAGTGGGGCAAGATGATTTGATACTTAACCTAATAATTAACTATACTTGACCGTTATGTCAGAACCTAAAGCACCCTGGATCAGCAGTTATGGCGATTTGCCTTTTCATTTGCAGTACAGCGACAAGTCCATGAGCGGGACAGTCCTCGCGGCTGCGGCAAAGGATCCTGATTTCACTGCTTTGTCCTTCATGGGCAGAAATATTCCTTACAAAGATCTCGCCCGCAACATAGACCTTGCAGCCAGGTCATTCTATAATCTTGGGATACGTCCCGGAATGCGGGTACTGGTGTGCCTGCCCAATGTTCCCCAGGCGGTGTACTGCCTTTACGGATTGAACCTTATCGGAGCTGTTCCCTGTATGATACATCCTCTTTCTGCGATAGATGAGATTGTGTTTTACCTCAACGAGGGCAGTTGCGAGATGGCTGTAACTCTGGATCAGTTCTACGGCAAGTTCCTCAAAGTGATGGAAAAGAGGAAGGTAAAAAAACTTGTCATTGCCAGAATTTCCCAAGAATTGCCTTTTATCAAGTCTGTCGCATACAGTCTGACTACGGAAATCAAGTTCCCCGCACTCAGACCTGACGGTGTGGCAATCACCTGGAAACGTTTCCTTAAATATGCCGACCGTCCCATCGAAGGCAGATATGCGGTGGAGGACAAGGATATCAACAGCGAGGCTGTCGTGCTGTTTTCAGGCGGCACTACCGGTACCACCAAGGGCATAAGGTTGTCGGACCGCAATTTCAATGCAATGGCGCTTCAGACTGCCGTGATGAGCCACGAGGATGTCCGGCACACCAGGATGCTTGCCGCAATGCCTGTTTTCCACGGCTTCGGGCTCGGAGTCTGCATCCATACAATGATGATTTCAGGCGGTACTTCCATTCTTGTGCCGCGCTTCAATGTGAAGAGTTATGCCGGTCTTATCAAGAAGGAGCGCCCGAATTTCATAGCAGGTGTTCCGACTCTGTATGAGGCCATAGTCAGCAGCAATTATCTTGACGGTGTGGATCTTTCCTGTCTGAAAGGCGTGTTCTCCGGAGGAGATTCACTGTCAATAGAGCTTAAGAAGAGATTCGACGCCTTCCTTGCCGCACATAACGCCAGTATCAGAGTACGCGAAGGCTACGGTGCCACAGAGTGCGTCACAGCCTGCTGCCTCACCCCTTATGATAAGGAAAAGGAGGGGAGCATCGGAATCCCTTTCCCTGACACATATTTCAAGATATGCACTGTCGGTACAATAGACGAAGCCGCCTACGGCACCGAAGGCGAAATTTGTCTTACCGGTCCTTCGGTCATGCTCGGGTACATCAATCATGAAGATGAAAATGCCTCGACACTGCGTCTTCACGCCGACGGCAACGTCTGGCTGCATACCGGCGACCTCGGAATGATGGATGAAGAGGGTTTCGTGTATTTCCGCCAGAGAATAAAGAGAATGATTGTCACAAGCGGATACAATGTCTATCCCTCACAACTTGAGAACATCATAAACGGTCATCCTGCCGTGAGGATGAGTTGTGTCATCGGAGTGCCGGATCCTTACAAGATTCAGAAGGTGAAGGCTTTCGTGGTTCTCAACGAAGGAGTCAATGACACTCCGGGACTTCGGGAGAATCTTATGGACTATTGCAGGGAGCGTATCGCAAAATATGCGATGCCCTATGAAATCGAGGTCCGGGATGAACTTCCCAAGACTCTGGTCGGCAAGATTGCCTATACCAAACTTTCCTAAGCGGGGAATTACAAGGATTTCCTGTATTTTCTGACAGCCCGCAGAGTGCGGCGGACGATTCCGGGGCCCTGTATGGCCACGGCGGAGCACATCTGCACAAGTGAGGCTCCGGCTTCGAGTGCCATGACAGCCTTTTGGGGTGTGTCGATGCCGCCGGTAGCGATTATCGGGAGACAACCGTTTGTGCGCTCCTTGATGTAGGACACCATATATAGCATCTTGTCCAGCAGGGGAGCTCCGCTGATGGCCCAATCGGAATATTTGCGCATCTTCGATTGCGATGTCTTCAGCGAGTCCTTGCGGTTTACGGCGTTGGTGGCCACCACTGCATCCACTCCCCTCAGAAGCATGAAGTCAAGAATATAGTCCAGCTGGGATTTGGGAATGTCGGTGGAAAGTTTTACAGCGATGGGCTTGTAATCATCATACAAGTGTCTGAGGCTTATTAGGGAATTGATGATTTCGGAAAGATATGTGATATCCTGAAGGTCATTCACCGACTTCGAATTCGGACAGGATACATTGACCACAATCATATCCACAAAGTCATAAATAAGGGAGAAGGCCTTGTCGAAATCTGCTATGGCCTCTTCTTTGGAACTTGTCGGATTCTTGGATATGTTGCCTGCGAGAATAACTCCTGGTGTCCTTTTAGATAATTGATTTATAGCGTGAATAACACCTTTGTTACGAAGGTTTCCGTTAGACAGGAAGGCGTTGTCCTTGGGCAGGAATACCATTTGCCGGCCCTTTTTTGGCCTGTCCTGGGGCTCCGGTGTGCGGGAACCTATTTCAACGAACCCGAAGCCGAGGCTGCCCAGCTCGCGGGCGTATTTTCCATCGGTATCCACACCGGCGGCAAGCCCTACAGGATTCGGGAAATAGAGGTCGCAGACATCCGTGTGAAGATATTTGCTAGGGAGTGCGCAATATCTTGCCTTCAGCGCCATGCGGCCCAGGGGAAGGGAATGTATGAATTTGAGAAGGCCGAGACGCCTTTGGAGCACCTTTTCAGGATTGAGAACAAGCAGTTGCGGATATGTCAGCAGTTTGTACAACATAGACCGCAAATGTATGAAAAAAAGGGGACTATTTCAATTCCTGGTAGGTCCCGTCGGTGAAGAATACCATAACCTTGGCAACCTTGCGGCCGGAAGGACGGGTCTGCACAGGAGCCTGGGGGGCGGAAAGTTGCTCCATACCGAACAATTCATCATCGAAATACCTGTCCGGATTATTGTCTTGAGAGGAGAACAGTGTGTTTTCCTCATCTTCCGGGGCTTTCTTCGGCACGTTGCCGCCTTTCCTGTACATGGTTCCGGTTCCTGTTAGCAGCCAGTCGATGTTCAGGGAAGGATAGTTCTGCATCAGAGAGACTATGAAATCATAACTGGGCTTGTTCCTTCCGGCGAGAAGATGGGAGATGTTCGGAGTACCGACTCCCAGCACGGCTGCGAACTGTGCCTGCGAGATATTTTCAGCATTCAGAAATGCGGCAAGCCTGTCTTTCATATTGTAAATGTTAATTGTTACAAATGTATAGACAATATTTTAAACTTCCAATAACATTTGTCAACAGGCTGTTGATAACTGGGGAGGGGAGGGCATGTAACATAATTGTAACTTTGTGTAGATAAAGATAGTTAAAGCATTGGGTTGCATTCACTTAAATAGTGTAAAACGCTTGTTTTACAGGGCAATTTCCATCATATTCCGGGAAAAGGGGAGAGATACCGCTATTATTCACTTGATATGATATAATGTAAAACACTGGGTTGCAATAGTTTATATCACATAAAAACACAGTTGGATAAAATGTGGATAATAGTATTTTACAGCAATGTTCAAAAGTGGGCGCAGACTGTTTGTTCCTGTCTTTGTATTTACAAATGTAAACAATAGGATTTATGCTTGTAATTTCCATTTGTAAACTAACTAAAGTATTACTTTAACTGAAAATGATGTACATTTGCATTGTTGAAATTTGAGTAAAAATGATTCCATCTATAAATATAAAGGATTTCACCTATGACCTTCCGGAGGAAAGAATTGCGAAATATCCCCTGACCGAAAGGGATTCATCGAATCTTCTTCATTTCAAGGATGGTGTAATTTCAAAGAAATGTTTCAGAAATCTCGCCGACTATATCCCCGAAGGGTCGCTTATGGTGTTCAATGATACCAAGGTCGTCCCTGCAAGGCTGTTTTTCCAGAAGAAGACCGGTGCAGTGATAGAAGTATTCTGCCTTGAACCTTCAGATCCGTCAGATTACAATGTGAATTTTGCATCCACTTCGTCATGCAGCTGGAAATGCATAGTCGGGAACGCCCGTAAATGGAAAGGCGCAGAAACCCTGGATATCTATAATCCGGAAGGAAACCCCGAACTTGCTTCAATAGCCTTGAAGGCGGATATTGTGGAGAGGGACGGCAGGACTTCCGTGGTGCGCTTCGGGTGGAACTCGGGAGAAAGTTTCTCTTCTGTGATGGAAAAATGCGGCAGAATACCTATTCCACCGTATCTGAACAGGGAAACCGAGCCTATTGACTACGAGAGATACCAGACATTCTATGCCCATATACGCGGCTCGGTGGCAGCGCCCACAGCCGGCCTGCATTTCACAGACAGGGTTTTCGCCGATTTGAATGCCAAAGGTGTCGAGCTGCGGAACGTATGCCTTCACGTCGGTGCCGGGACCTTCCTTCCTGTTAAAGACGATGATGTGCGGTCACATACCATGCACCGCGAGCCGTTCGTGGTCACAAGGGAACTTCTGGCCACCCTAAGGGACTCTGTTGCTTCAGGACGCAATATCACGGCCGTAGGCACGACTTCCGTGCGTACTCTGGAATCTCTGTATTATGTGGGTGTGAAACTCCTGGAGGGCGGCAAACCCACCGACGTGGGCCAATGGGAGCCCTATGAGCGTGAATATTCCTTCACTACGGAAGAATCGCTCGACGCCATAATCGATTATCTGGACAGGAACTCGCTCGGCCAAATCAGTGTAGGAACTCAAATCATCATCGTACCGGGATTCCGTTTCAGAATCGTGAAATCGCTCATCACGAATTTCCATCAGCCTCAGAGCACGCTGCTTCTTCTGATATCAGCTTTTCTCGGATCAGAGCGCTGGCGGGACATTTACAAGTTCGCTCTTGACAACGGTTTCAGATTCCTTTCATACGGAGATTCATCACTGCTTTTCCCCTGATTCCCTATTGCGACACAATTTATATTATGTTAACCAATACATAAAAAGAAATGGCGGAATCTTTCATCCGCCATTTCTATTTTATAAGATTTCAGATTTTAGAACCAGTAACCGACACCGATTTTAAGCATACCGTTGTTGATTGTGACCTTTTCTTTACTCATGATGTAATCCTTGTTCAAGTGATTGAGGAAACCGAAATCATAAGAAAGTGAGAGTGAGATGCCCTTGTACTCCACACCGGCACCGATTCCCCATGCCATATCGAAAGAATTCAGAATGCGATGGTCCTTGTCACCTTCTTCAGTCATTGTTTCTTTCTTTCCTTCATCCCAGGCAGTTGCTTTGGCTGATCCGTCAGCATAGTTCATAACAGTCTTTTCACCGTTTCTCTTTCCTTCGTATGTATAATACTCTTCCTGTACAAGTGTGCGTGATGCATAGATGTCGAATACAGGACCGGTGAATCCGTATGCCTTGAAATCATTGTTGATGTCATAAGTGTAGCGGACTCTGACAGGAATTTCAATTACATGGTTGATATCATACTCTCCGAGATGAATGTTCTTGAGTCCATCCTTGGCCAATTCCTGCTTGATTTCCTTGAATTTTTTAAGCAGTTCTTTTCTTTCTTTATTGCTTTCAATGGCCATGACATCATCACGCATATACTGATAGTAAATGCCTGCGGTAAGTGAAAGAGACTGATTCCCGCCAAGGACGTTGAAATTATACTGGAAGGTGGGACCTACATGGAAACCGTTGAAGCCGACCATCTGGCTGTCCTTGCCATCAAACAGATTTTTGCCTTTCATCAGGTATGTGCCATGGTCATAACCTGCCTCGACACCGATACGGAAATTTTTCTGAGCCATCATTGACATGCTGACAGCGATGGCGAGTACTGTCAAAAGAATTTTCTTCATAGTTAAATCAGATATTAATGTTCAGTTCTTTTTCAAATTGTCCGCAAGTTTACAACTTTTTCCCTAATTAGCCAAAAGTTGTTATTTTTGTACTTTCAATATATTCGGAGATGAGAAAGAAACTTGACCTTGTGCTTGAGGATGTCGTGATTGAGGCTGTAGCAGCTGAGGGCAAGGCACTTGCAAAGATAGACGGCACTGTCCTTTTCGTGCCGTTCGCAGTGCCCGGAGACATAGTTGACGTCCGTGTCACAAAAAAGAAAAACAATTATATGGAAGGCAAGATTATTGAAATCAAAAAGCCTTCCGATATGCGCCTTGAACCGTTCTGCAGCCATTTCGGAGTTTGCGGAGGATGCTCCTGGCAGCCGCTTCCCTACTCTGAGCAGCTCAAGGCGAAGCAGCAGCAGGTCTGGGACCAGCTCGTTCGTATCGGCCATCTCCAGATTCCGGAAATCTCCCCTATCATAGGCTCCGACAAGACCATATATTACAGAAACAAGCTCGAATTCACTTTTTCCAACCGCAAATGGCTTGAAAATGTGGAGGATATGGACAATATGAGCGAAACCGACAAGTATGGCCTCGGATTCCATGTCGGACGTTTCTTCGACAAGGTGCTGGATATAGAGCACTGCTATCTGCAGGACTCCCCTTCTAATGAAATTCGCTTGAAAATCAAGCAGATAGCGCTGGAACAAGGACTGAAATTCTTCAACATCAGAGATCATTCCGGATACTTGCGCAATATGTTCGTGCGCACAGCCCGGGACAACCAGGCTATGCTGATAGTCAGTCTTGCATACGATGACAAGGCCAGTCGTGAAAAGCTTTTCGATGCCCTTCTGGAGTCCTTGCCGGGCAAGATCACTTCATTGTATTATGTCATAAACGACAAAATGAACGACACCGTCGGTGATCTTGAACCTGTGCTTTATTATGGCGCAGAGGCCATTTGGGAGACTATGGAAGGACTTCGCTTCAAAGTCGGGCCCAAGTCTTTCTATCAGACCAATACCGCCCAGGCCTACAAACTTTACAATGTGGCCCGTGAGCAGGCGGCCCTGACCGGGAAGGAAGTTGTCTATGACCTCTACACCGGAACCGGCACCATAGCCCAGTTCGTGAGCGGCAAGGCATCGAAAGTCATCGGAATAGAATATGTCAGGGAGGCAATAGATGATGCAATCGCGAACTCCGCCGGCAACGGCATCACCAACTGCGAATTCTTCGCCGGCGATATGAAGGATATCCTCACCGGGGATTTCATTGGTGTGCATGGCCGTCCCGATGTAGTGATTCTCGATCCGCCGAGAGCCGGAATCCATCCCGACGTGGCTGCGGTGATTCTGTCCGCCTCTCCGCGCCGGATAGTGTATGTCAGCTGCAATCCGGCTTCTCAGGCGAGGGACCTTGCGATTATGTGCGCGGACGGCCGTTACAGCATAACTCATGTGCAGCCGGTGGATATGTTCCCTCACACCCAGCATGTGGAGAATGTTGTCACTCTTGTGAAATCAGAATAATGAAAAAATGGACGAGGTCCGCATAGACAAATATCTCTGGAGCATACGCTGCTTCAAGACCCGCAATGAGGCGACTGTAGCCTGCAACGGCGGGAAGGTCAAACTCAACGGCTCTGATGCCAAGCCGTCGAAAGCAGTCCGCATCGGCGATACCATTGTGGTCCGCAAAGGCATCATCCAACTTTCCTACAAGGTCATCCAACCGGTCGAAAAGCGTCAGGGAGCCTCTTCAGTAAGCCTCTATGCGGAAAATCTCACTCCTCAGAGCGAGTACGACAAACTCCGCTCCCCCCGAGAGACATTCTTTTTCAAGCGCGACCCCGGAACCGGGCGTCCCACCAAGAAGGACCGTCGCCAGATGGACGACATGATGTCCGGATTCGACAGCGGATGGGACTTTTCCGGTGAAGATATTGACACCGAAGACCCGGATGACGAGGATATGTAAATCAGATAGTTTATGAGCAGCACTACTCAGGTTCTCCCTCCCCTTGCGGAACGACTCCGCCCTACTTCTCTCGACGATTATGCCGGACAGAGCCATCTTGTCGGTCCCGGATGTGTGATAAGGAACATGATGGAATCCGGCTCTCTCAGTTCGTTCATACTTTGGGGGCCTCCGGGTGTGGGAAAGACTTCCCTTGCCCGTATTCTGGCTCAGTCTATGGGCCGGGAGTTCCATACTCTCTCTGCCATTTCCTCCGGAGTCAAAGAAGTACGCGAAGTGATTGAACAGGCTTCAAAGACCAATCTCTTCTCCAGCGCCGGCACCCCGATACTGTTCATCGATGAAATCCACCGCTTCAGCAAAAGTCAGCAGGACGCTCTGCTCGGAGCCGTTGAGAACGGCACCATAATCCTTGTCGGTGCCACTACTGAAAATCCATCATTCGAGGTCATATCCCCTCTCCTGAGCCGCTGTCAGGTGTTCGTGCTGAGGCCTCTGGAAGTCGGCCAGTTGCAAATGCTTCTGGACAAGGCTCTAAAGACTGACGTCCTTCTCAAGGAAATGAAAATCAATGTTGAAAGTACAGACGCGCTTTTCCGCTACAGCGGCGGGGATGCTCGCAAACTTTTCAATATCCTTGAACTGGTACTTTCCGCCCAGCAGAAGTCCACGGACGGCACTCTCGTCATAAGCAATGAGACAGTCACAAATTGTCTGAATGAGAATATGGCGATGTATGACAAGAACGGCGAGATGCACTACGACATAATTTCCGCCTTCATCAAGAGCGTCAGAGGCTCCGATCCCAATGCCGCGGTCTATTACATGGCAAGGATGCTGGATGCCGGTGAGGATCCCCTGTTCATCGCCAGAAGACTCTGCATACTTGCTGCTGAAGATATCGGACTCGGAAACCCCAACGCGCTTCTGATAGCGAATTCATGTTATCAGATAGTTCATTCCATCGGCATGCCTGAGGCTAGAATCCCTCTTGCCGAGACTGCAATCTATCTTGCAAGCTCTCCTAAAAGTAACGCTGCGTATCTTGCTATAGACAAGGCATTTGAACTTGCGAAGAAAACACCTTCCGCAGGAGTTCCGCTCTACCTGAGGAACGCCCCCACGAGTCTCATGAAGGACCTTGGATATTCGGACGGGTACAAGTATGCCCACGACTACCCGGGACATTTCGCCGACCTTGAATTCATGCCTTCAGGACTTGAAGGGACAGTGCTTTACGAGCCTCAGAGCGGCAAGCATGAAGATGCACTCAAAGCCTACCTGAAAGCTCTCTGGCCAAAGTATTACAAGGATTAGCGTAGATTCCGAGGAAGATTTCCTGAAGTTCCTCCTCGTAATAGAAGGCGACCTGTGAATCAGGATTGCCGAGGACCGAGAATATCTGACATTCCATATACTCTTTGAAACGCTCCTTCTCCTCTATGCTGTAGTGGTCGGCCAGGAGTGTGGTATGGTGCAGGATGTCCCAGGCTATGTAGTTGTTGGGCCACAGTTTGAAAGCGCCCTGGATTCTCTTGTCTATGGCGGCGGTCAGCATCTCGTAGCGTTCGTTGCGCACAGGGGATTTTGCCATTTCGGTGAGTTCTTCCAGTGATATGGGCTCGCAGACCGCGATATTGACGTGACCTTTCTGCTGGCGAATTCCGGTCAGGATGCTTTTCATGTCCTCTCCGGGAGCCTTGATGTACTTTCCCCTGCGTGAAATCAGTACCTCGCGGGCCTTCAGTATGTCGCAGGACTCATATTCGTATGAAATGCTCATCGGGATGATGTGCAGGGCGTCGTAATCGGCGGCGAAGTCTCCGCTTCCGCTTTCGTCCAGCATCTTTACCAGAGAGCGTTCGGTGAGGTCGATGCCGTTCTTGGTACGGCCCTGTCTCTGGGCAACCCAGACAGGAGCGTCATCCCCTTCCCTGATGTATGATGAGAGTTCTCTGGAGGCTTCGAAAAGTTCGCGCGGAGTAAGCCCGCGGCGCACTTTTATCATCCTGTTGGATCTCATCGCGGCTATCACAAGGTCATTGTCGAGAAGATTGTCCCCTATGCAGATATTCGTAAAAGGGAGATTGTTGCGGTACATCATCACCTGGATGAACGCCGGGTCGAGGACTATGTCTCTGTGGTTGGTCATCGCTATGAATTTGCCGCCGCGCACTTTTTCAAGGTTCTCCACCCCTTCATAAGATATCCCGTCAGTGGTGAGCCTTTCGATGCTTTCCACCACATCCACCATCACATTTGCCTGGAAATCATCTACTCCGGTGACCTTGGCAACTCTGGAAGAAAGGTAGTCTTTCGGTTTGTCTGGGAAAAGGTATTTGCTGAAATGCCTCGTCAGAGGATGGGACGCAACAGCGTGGAGCGCCTCGGAGGCTTCAATATCGTTGAACGGGCGGATATCTTCGTATGACATATCGGTTAGGATTAGACCGCAAAATTACTAAACATTTTTGAATGTTGATTTTTGTGCCCATAAGGAGTCCTGCACTTTCTATTTTCACAAAAAAACAGTATCTTTGCGAGTTTTATATGTAAACCGGCGCATGGCATCGACTCTGCTTCTTCTCATATTCGGGCTCGCACTTGTCATAGTGGGAGCCGATGCTCTTGTGGACGGAGCCACTGCGATAGCCGTCAAGATGAGGGTAACTCCCTTTGTGATAGGCATTACCGTAGTTGCAATCGGCACTTCCCTGCCCGAACTGGTGGTCAGTGTCACGGGTGCCGCGCAGGGAATAAGCGACGTGGCCATCGGCAACATCATCGGTTCCAATATTTTCAATACTGCAATCATTCTCGGCATCAGCGCTCTGATATGCCCGGTGCTGGTAGTCAGGGAAAATGTGAACCGGGACATGCTGTGGAACATCGCATCGAGCGCAGCCGTGCTCTTCTTCGGAATCATTCTGAATCAGATTTCCAGATGGTTGGGACTCGTGTTCCTGGCGTTGTATGCGCTCTATATCTTCCTGACACTGAAAAAGCAGGACAACAAAGCGTCGCAGGAAATTTCCGGAATGAATTCATCCGCTCCCATCGCAGTATCTGTCCTCAAGGTCGCAGCCGGTCTGGTGGCTCTCATTTTCGGAGGGCGTCTTTTCGTCGATAATGCCGTAGAAATAGCGCATCTGCTGGGATGGAGCGAGAAGTTCATAGCCATCACCATCCTTGCCGCCGGCACTTCCCTGCCGGAACTTGCAACCGGCATAATCGCAGCATCAAAGGGACAGACCCAACTCGCCCTCGGCAATGTGGTCGGTTCCAACATAGCCAATGTATTCCTGATACTCGGAGTATCGGCTATGGTTAATCCTCTGGCCATGGCCAATATAACCAGTGTGGACTACTCGATGTTCATGCTGAGCCCGGTGCTCATATTTCTCTTCGCCTTGTGGGGTAAAGGAGACAGAATAAGCCGTCCGGAAGGGGCGCTTCTAGTCACAAGTGGCATAATCTATATGGTTTTCCTCACCTTCAGCGGAGGTAACTAGTTGTTCAAGATATGATTCGGGCCGTGAAAGGAAGCATTCTCAAATACCCTGCAATACTTCTTGCATCCGTTCTTATTCTTGCGCAGTCCTGCAGCACGACCAGAGTCATTGGAGACAGGAATTACCGTCTTCAGTCCAATCATATCAATATTCTCAACGGGGACAGGAAGAATCCGGTCTCTGTGTCCGACCTCTCCCCTTACATCAAGCAGAAGGTGACTGTCGCATGGACTCCCGGCTACAGTATCTACAACTGGCAGAACGGCAAGGGAGGAAAATGGGACAAGTTTGTCTCCAAACTGGGGAAGGCTCCGGTCATCTACGACCCCTCCATGGTGGACAGGAGTTGCGAGAGTATAGCCTCCCATCTGGAGTGGATGGGTTATTATGGTTCGAAGGTCGAGCCCAGAATCGACATCCACAAGAAAAAAGTCAGGGTGTACTATGATGTCACTCTCGGCAAGCAGTTCACTATCAGCGAATTCAATATCACATATCCGGATGGCGTGTTCGGACGGGAAATGTCCCGGTGCCTTGGTGACATCACCATCCACGAAGGAGACCGTCTGAGCACCACCAATCTCGAAAACGAGATGAACCGTCTCACCTTGCAGCTCAGGGACAATGGCATATACAATTTCAACACTTCCAACATCTATTTCACGGCAGATACCCTGGGAATGGACGGGAAGAGCGCGAAGCTTTCAATGGATATCCGGGAATACCCGAGAGGATCCACTCCGGCTGATGCCAGAGAGTTCCGTGTTTACACCATGGATTCGGTCAGCATTTCTCTTCCGCTCTCGATGAAGTTCAGGGACAAGAGGCTTTCAAGTTTCAACCTCCTCAAGAGCGGCAATACCTACAGCCAGTCCGAGATAAGCAAGACTTATAACAGGCTTTCAGGAATCAGGGCTTTCAGCAGCGTCAACATCAGCACCGCCGAGACTTCCGACAGTACTGTAAGTTGCAACATAAGACTGAGCAAATCCAAGCCCAAGGGAGTGGAAGTCGGACTTGAGGCTTCGCTGAACTCCGAACTCCTGTTCGGTATTTCGCCCAACCTGTCGTTCTACAACAAGAACTTCTTCCACGGAGGAGAAGTTTTCCGGGCCTCATTCATGGGCAATTTCCAATTCAAGAAAACTGGTCCCAAGGAGTATATCCATTCAAATGAGGCCGGTATGGCCCTGAGTCTGAGCCTTCCCACCTTCCTTCTTCTTCCGGACAGAATCTTCACCGGCAACAATATCCCCAGAACTGATTTCAACCTGTCCTACAATTATCAGGGACGCCCGGAATACACCAGGCACATCATCTCCGCCAGTTGCGGATACAGCGGATATCTGGGGCACAAGCAGAATATCTATTACAAGTTCTATCCCCTGCAAGTCAACATAGTCAGGATATCCGGAGCCGATCCGAAATTCATCAAATCTCTGGAAAGCAACCCGTTCCTTGCCAATGCCTACCACGACCACCTCGACATCGGCATCCAGACAGTCTGGACATACTCCTCCGCAAGAGGGCCGCTGGCATCCAATACCGACCATTTCTATACAAGATTGAGTTTCGATGCCTCGGGTGCACTCATCAGCCTTTTCAACAACACCATGAAGACTGATGCGAACGGTATGAAATGCATCTGGGACACTCCGTATTCGCAATATCTGCGCGGTGAACTCACCTTGGGCAAGACATGGACATTCGGACGCACCACTAATCAGGCCATCGCCACGAGGCTTCTCGGAGGCATCGGTTACGCCTACGGCAACTCGAAGGAACTTCCTTTCGAGAAACATTTCTATGCCGGGGGCGCATATTCCCTCAGAGGATGGCAGGCCCGCACGGTGGGTCCCGGTTCCGTACCTCTCAACGACAGTTTCGTCATAGCCAACCAGACCGGTGACATCAAGTTGGAAGCGAACATCGAATACAGGATACACATGGTCTGGAAACTGGACGGTGCGGTATTCGTCGATGCCGGCAATGTCTGGACAATGAACGAGACCGGAACCGGCGGCACTTCTTCCCTGCTGAATTCCAAGACTTTCCTTCGGAGCATCGCGGCAGACTGGGGAATCGGACTGCGCGTGGACATGAATTTCCTCGTGCTCAGGCTTGACTGGGGCATGAGGCTCCACAATCCTGTTCCCGTGGACGGTCCAAGCGGTTGGGTCAATCCGGCAATGTGGGTTAAAAAGGATGGCTATGCCATTCATTTCGCTATAGGTTATCCATTCTAGAATATGATTACAGCAAACGAGATAAAGGAAATAAGGCTCCTGCAGACCAAGAAAGGACGAGAGGAAAGCGGGCTTTTCATAGTCGAGGGTGACAAACTTGTACGCGAGGCCCTCGAATCGGATTTCGAGGTGGTCAGGGTACTCCGCGAAAGTGAAATAGGAGAAAAGGCGATGTCGCGGATATCAGCCCTTGTGTCCCCGTCCCCGTCGCTCGCTGTTGTAAGGCAGAAAAACCTCCGTTCCGAAGACAGGGAACTCCCCTCAGGACTGTATCTCGCTCTGGACGGCATACGCGACCCGGGCAATCTGGGGACCATAATCCGCATTGCGGACTGGTTCGGCATGGACGGAATCCTTGCCAGCGGGGACACTGTCGAACTTTATAATCCCAAGACGGTGCAGGCCACAATGGGCGCCATTTTCAGAGTTCCTGTCATATATACCGACATTCCTGCCGCTTGCAAGGCAGTCGCTCTCGGCGGAGGTCAGGTGTTCGGAACTTTTCTGGACGAGCGGAGCGAGAATCTGTACCGCGCCGACTTGAATCTGTCCCCGGACAAGCCTTCCGTCATTGTAATCGGCAATGAGGCCAATGGCATTTCCGAAGCCACTGCGCAGGCTGTCACACGCCGTATCTATATTCCGCCCTTCCCCGAAGACGAAAGGACCAGCGAGTCTCTCAACGCCGCGGTTGCAACTGCCGTGACGGTGTCCGAATTCAGAAGAAGAATGATGCTCCGATGAAGGAAAACATCCTCATATATCAGGTTCTGCCGCGATACTGGGGCACTGCCGGCGAGACTCCCCGCCCCGGGGTCCGGTGCGGGCATTTCAGCGAGTTCGGGACTGATTTCTTCGATTACATGAAGTGGCTGGGCTGCACACATGTGTGGTACACCGGCATCCCGAGGCACTCGCAGCATCCCGGCTTCACCAAGGGAGATGCAGGCAGTCCGTATGCGATTTCGGACTGGTTCGACGTGAATCCTTATCTCGCCGATGACCCCGGGCACCGGATGGATGAATTCGAGGACCTTGTCCGCCGCACCCACGCGGCCTCTCTCAAGGTCATAATGGATTTCATTCCGAACCATGTGGCAAGGGACTACAAGGCCTCGAGCGGTGTCTCCCTCGGAGAAAATGACGACACTTCGGTTCACTGGAGTCCCGAAAACGATTTTTATTATTATCCGTCGGAGGCCCTCGTCCTTCCGAACGGATCTTCTTTCAGGGAATTTCCTGCCAAGGCAAGCGGCAACGCGTTCACTTCCAGCCCGGGAATCAATGACTGGTACGAGACACTGCGCATCAACTACTGTCCCTTCCACACCGGAACCTGGGACAAGATGCTCTCCGTCCTGGAATTCTGGGCTTCAAAAGGTGTTGACGGATTCAGGTGCGATATGGTGGAGATGGTGCCGCCGGAGTTCATGCAGTGGGCAATCGGAAGTATCAGAAAAAAATATCCTCAGATGCTTTTTGTCGCGGAGGTCTATTCGATGGACAACTACTCGAAGTATCTGAATGATGTCGGATTCGACCTTCTCTACGACAAGTCCGGGATGTACGACACTCTCCAGTCTGTCATGCGCGGGAATACTCCGGCAGAGGGAATCACAGGGGTCTGGCAGCACCTTGGCTCCCTTCAGGACGGGATGCTCAATTTCCTCGAGAACCACGACGAGCCAAGGCTCGCGTCATCCTTTGTGGCAGGCAGCCCGAAGGCGGCTCTTTGCGCACTTGGAGTGAGCGCTCTGCTCTCTCCGGCTTCGTTCATGATATATGCGGGCCAGGAAATCGGTGAAAGGGGCATGTATGAGGAGGGATTTTCCGGTCTGGACGGGAAAAGTACCATATTCGACTGGTGGACAATCGATTCAGTGCAGAGACTTCGCAGCGTGATAAGCAGCGGGGCATACGGGTGCAGCAGCATATCCGATATGAAAAACGCCGGATTGAGCATCAGGGAGGCAGAACTTCTGAACCGTTACGGCGAAGTTCTCCGCCTCAAAAGCACTTGTGCGGCATTCGGTCCCGACGGCAGGATGCATGACCTTATGTACGCGCAGGGGCCTGAATTCGACTCCGGCAGCATTTTCGCCTTCGCCAGATATACTGAAGACGAATTCTATGTGGTCGCCTCCAACTTCTCGCCCGAGAAGAAGAAAATCACTGTTACACTCCCCTCCTGCCTGACTTCGGAGGACGCAATCCTTCCGCATAAAATTGAAATGACCTGTCCCGCACGGGACTTCTCAATACAAAAACTCAAATAAACATTTTATGTTTCCTATTCCCATTTATTAACTTTTTTTCACTTTTTTCACACAAAAATGTCTAAGGAAAATTCCATCATCAGCATTGAGCACCTGACCAAAACTTATGGTGGCAAGGTTGTGCTCAACGACATCAATCTGGAAATCAAAAAGGGTGAGTTCGTCACGCTTCTGGGACCTTCGGGCTGCGGCAAGACGACGCTGCTCCGCATTATCGGCGGATTCAGAACCCCTGACGATGGTGTCGTCCGCATGGACGGCAAAGATTTGAGCGGCAAAGCCCCCAACGAAAGGCCGCTGAATACTGTTTTCCAGCGCTATGCGCTATTTCCTCACCTGGATGTTTACGAAAACATCGCATTCGGTCTCAAACTCAAGCACATACCGACGGCAGAGATTGACAGACGAGTCCGGAAAATGCTCAAGATGGTGAGCATGACCGACTACGAGGACAGGGACGTGGATTCCCTTTCCGGCGGACAACAGCAGAGAGTTGCAATCGCCCGCAGTCTTGTCAACTATCCCGAGGTACTGCTCCTTGACGAACCTCTGGCCGCCCTCGACCTCAAGATGAGGAAGGACATGCAGCTGGAGCTCAAGGAACTTCACAAGAACTTGGGAATCACCTTCATATATGTGACCCACGACCAGGAAGAGGCTCTCACTCTTTCGGATACAATCGTGGTCTTGAATGAGGGACGCATCCAGCAGATCGGGACTCCTGCAGACATTTACAATGAACCGGTCAATTCATTCGTGGCCGATTTCATCGGAGAAAGCAACATTCTGTGCGGCACGATGATCGAAGACTGCAAAGTCTCTTTCCTCGGCCATGAATTCGAATGTGTCGATAAGGGATTCGGAAACAATGTTCCTGTGGACGTAGTGATACGTCCCGAGGATATTTACATTATGAAACAGACTGACCATGCCCAGTTCACCGGCACGGTCAAGTCCTGCATCTTCAAGGGTGTCCATTACGAAATGTTCGTGGACACCGATGGCGGCAATGAAATCATGGTCCAGGACTACAACGCTTTTGAAGTCGGAAGCACTGTCGGCATGATAATCAAGCCGTTCGATATCCAGATCATGAAAAAGGAGCGGGTGTGCAACAGTTTCGAAGGAGTCATTGACTCACCGGAGTCGGTGGAGATACTCGGAGCCTCATTCCCGTGCAAGGCACACGGACTTGAGAACGGTACGTCAGTCAAAGTGGAAATCGATTTCAAGGATGTCGAACGGCAGGACAATCAGGAGGACGGTATCCTTGCCGGAGAGGTGCATTTCATTCTTTATAAGGGTGACCACTATCACATAACTGTCAGAACCGATGGCCCGGCAGACTTTTTTGTGGACACCAACGATGTCTGGGACAAGGGAGACCTTGTGGGAATAACACTCAATCCGGAGAATATCCGGGTAATACCCGTCAGAAGAGATGAGTAAGAGATCTTCCTGGGCTCTGCCCTATCTGGTGTTTCTCATCATTTTCGTGGTGCTTCCTCTGCTCCTGATCCTGATGTATGCGCTTCAGGATGCCGAGGGGCAGTTCACGCTTGCGAATGTGATGAATTTCTTCAGCGACAAGGATTCCCTCTGTACTTTCGCGGTATCCATAGAGGTGGCCATCGAAAACACCGTGCTCTGCATACTTCTCGGCTACCCTGTCGCATGGATTCTGGCCAATAAGGAACTCAACCGTTCCGCCGTCACCATTGTCCTGTTCATACTTCCGATGTGGATCAACGCCCTGATGAGGACCCTGGCCACAGCTGAACTTTTCTCCATGCTCGGATTCACTCTCGGCAAGGGAACTCTGCTTTTCGGTATGGTGTATGACTATATTCCGTTTATGATTTACCCCATCTACAATACCCTGTGCAAGATGGACAGGTCTTATGATGACGCGGCCCGCGACCTCGGTGCAAACGGATGGCAGGTGTTCTGGAAAGTCACTCTGCCCCTTTCCAAGCCCGGTATTGCAAGCGGTGCACTGATGGTGTTCATGCCTACTGTCAGCACCTTCGCCATTTCCGAATTCCTCACCAACAACAAGATAAAACTCTTCGGTACCATCATTCAGGAGAACATCAATTCATCCCTTTGGAACTATGGTGCCGCCCTGTCTCTGGTGATGCTGGTGATAATAGGAATCACAACACTGATGTCGAACCGTTCCAAAGCCTCCGGCGAGGCAGCGGTCATATAAGGAGGATACGGATATGAAAAAACTGTTTGCACAACTCTATGTGTGGCTGATATTGCTTCTGCTCTATGCTCCGATATTCTTCATCGTCATATTTTCCTTCACCGAGTCGAGGGTGCTTGGCAACTGGACCGGTTTCTCCACAGAGCTTTACGGCAATCTCTTCCATAATCTCATTCAGCAGACCGGTACGGGCACTCTTACCGCCGCAATCTGGAATACATTGATAATCGCTCTTGTCGCGGCCTCCGCCAGTACCATCTTAGGCACGGTGTCCGCAATAGGCATCTTCAATATGAATGCCCGCAGGAAAAATGCAATGATGTTCCTGAACAACATCCCCATGATCAATCCGGATGTCATTACAGGTGTGTCGCTTTTCCTGCTGTTCATCTTCCTGCATGTGGCACAGGGCTATACGAGCGTGACTCTGGCACATATATCCATCTGCACTCCGTATGTGCTTCTGAGTGTGATGCCGAGACTGTACCAGATGAATCCGAACACCTACGAGGCGGCTCTCGACCTGGGCGCCACCCCGTCCCAGGCTTTGTGGAAGGTTATGATACCGCAGCTTCGTCCTGGTATGATTTCCGGTTTCATCCTGGCATTCACGATGTCCATAGACGACTTCGCAGTGACCTTCTTCACCCGGGGAACAGTCGGTCTGGACACTCTTTCCACATATATCTACACAGATGCCCGCAAAGGCGGTCTCACTCCCGAACTAAGGCCCTTGATGACCCTGATCTTTGCCACTGTGCTCGTGCTTCTCATTGTCATCAACATCAGGCAGCGCCGGTCTGCGGCTATACAGAAGAATTAGGATATGAAAAAGATATTTGAAATCCTCCTTGCGGCAACGGTGGCCATGTGCCTTGCGAGTGCCTGCTCGGAATCCGACCGCGATCATGTGCTCAAGGTCTATAACTGGTCAAGTTATATCGACGAGGCCCTCATCCCCGAATTCGAACAGTGGTATGAAGAATGCACCGGCGAGCCCGTGCGTGTGATATACTCCACTTTCGATATCAACGAGACTATGCTCGCCAAGATTGAGAAGGGACACGAGGACTACGACTTGTGCTGTCCTTCGGACTATATCATCGAAAGAATGCTCCAGCAGGACCTTCTGCTGCCCATCAGTCACGATTTCGGTGACACGACCGACTATATCGAAGCCAACATTTCCCCCTTCGTGCGTCATTTCTTCGACCTTATCGACGGAAAGGGCAAGAATGCCAACGACTATGCAGTCAGTTTCATGTGGGGCACAACGGGCATCCTGTACAATGAAAAGTATGTGGATCCCGAGGATGCCAGAAGTTGGGACATCATCCTGAACGAGAAATACAAGGACCGTATTTTCATAAAAGATGCGGCCAGGGATATCTATGCTCCTATACTTGCCAGACTCCGTCAGGATGACCTTCTCTCGGGTCGTGTGACAAGGGATGAACTCATGTATGATTCTTCGGACGAGTCAATCGCCATGGTCGAGCAGTACATGAACCGTGTCCGCCCTCTTGTGGCAGGCTGGGAAGCCGATTTCGGCAAGGAACAGATGACTCAGGAAAAAGGATGGGTCAACATGACCTGGAGCGGCGATGCCGTATGGGCCATTGAGGAAGCGGCCGAAATAGGCGTGCCTCTGAATTATGTCGTGCCCGAGGAGGGCAGCGCAGTTTGGTTCGACGGCTGGGTAATCCCGAAATATGCCCGCAACACCAAGGCTGCCAGCTGGTTCATCAATTTCATGTGCCGCAGCGACAACGCCATCCGCAATATGGATGAGATCGGATATGTGTCCGCCGTTGCTACTGATGAGGTGCTTGAAGCAGTCCGCGATTCCTCCCTTTCGGACTCCACCGTCGATGTAAGCTACATGTTCGGGGAAGGCCATGAGTGCGAGCCTCTTGACAATGTCCAATATCCCGACAGGAGCGTAATCGAACGCTGCTCTCTGGAACACGACTGGGGGCTGGAGACCGAAAAACTGCTCTCCATGTGGGCCAGGGTGAAAGGCAATCAGCTCACTCCCTGGACCATTTTCGTGATCTGCTTTGCTCTCACTTTCGTGGCGGTATGGTATGTGTACAAATGGATTTACCGCAGGGCCCGCCGCAAGGCAAGGGCCAGGCGATACCGCCAGGTGAAGAAATCCTCTCCCCGCAAATAACATCATTTTGAATATGAAACATTTTCTTCTGTCATTGACTTGTTTGTGCGCTCTGCTTCCGGCGTTCGTGAATGCATCCGCACAGCGTCAGGAACTTGTCCCGCTCGGTGACTTCGAACAATGGGCCGTCCGCTACATCACCGATGCCAAAATGCTCGGAGGCGAGCAGCATGCCCTGTATATGGTGGCACCGACCGACACCATTGTCGGAAACTGCACATTCGATTATTCCAATACGATATGGGGCACATCCAATGCCTATGCGGTTATCATGGGCATGACCAAGACCAGCTGCTCCACCACTCCCGACCAGGGTCCTCACGGAACCTGCGCCAAGCTGGAGTCCACCTTCGCCACCTGCAAGGCCGCCGGAATGATCAACATCAAGGTAATTGCGCAAGGGTCGATTTTCTGGGGCGATCCCATCGAGCCGATTACAAGTACCAATGCGTCCTATGAGTTCATGGACTGGGGAATACCTTTCACAGGACATCCCACTGCCTTCGTGATGGATTACAAGGCGCTGATTCCAAATACCGGACAGGTTTACAACAAGAAGGCAAAGCTTGTCGAAGGCTACGATGAGGCCGAGGTGATATTCCTGCTCCAGAACAGGACAGAAGATGCTCAGGGAAACATCCACAGCGTCAGAGTCGGCACCGCCATGATGCGCATCGGCAAATCCACCGACGGCTGGATTTTCGACTATCACATTCCCGTCATATATGGCGATGTGACGAAAAGCCCGCTCTGCAAGCCCTACATGGGCTTCATGACAGGAGAGAGGACATTGTATGCCAGAAACAGCAAGGGTGTCAACAAACCCATTCTGGAAGAATCCTGGGGAAATGCTGACACCCCTGTCACACACGCCGTCCTCTTTATCGAGAGCGGAAGCCTCGGGGCTTATACCGGAGCGCTCGGGAACACACTGTGGCTCGACAACATCCGGCTCGAATATGCTCAGTAGTTACTGAACTTTGTGGGCGCCGTCGCTGATGACGACATCATAAATCTTAGGACTGTGGCCGAACTTCTTCGTGAATTCGGCCACGGCTGTTTTTACAAAGCCGTCCCAATCCTCCGATAACTCAAATTCGCAGAAAGCCGTCATAAAGTTCCTCTTTGACGAGGTTGATGGTGCAGCCTCCGAATCCGCCGCCCATTACACGTGAACCGGTGACATCCATCTTCCTGGCAAGGCTGTTGAGGAAATCGAGTTCTTCGCAGCTGACCCTGTAGAGTCTGCTCATCCCGAAATGTGTCTGGTACATCATCTCTCCGACAGTCTCGAAGTCTCCCCTTCCGAGGGCATCGCATACATCGAGGACTCTCTGGACCTCACCTATCACATATTCGGCACAGAGGAAGTCTTCGGCTTTCAGCCCCTCTTCTCCCCTTACTTCCTCAAGCCATACTCTCTTGCAGTCAGAGAGGAACTCGACTTCAGGATGCCTCTTGCGGATGGCAGCGGCCACTCTTTCGCAGCTTGCCCTGCGCTCGTTGTATGCTGATCCTGCAAGATTGTGCTTTACACAGGAATCCACGAGCACGAGCCTGTAGCCTTTTGCATCAAACGGGAAATACTCATATTCGAGAGTCTTGCAGTTGAGACGGATAAGGCAGTTTTTGCGGCCGAAGCAGGACGCGAACTGGTCCATGATACCGCATTTCACACCGCAGTAGTTGTGCTCGGTGCTCTGACCGATTTTCGCAAGAGTGAAAAGGTCAAGGGCGTTGCCCCAAATGTCATTGATTGCATACGCGAATGTGCTCTCGAGTGCTGCGGATGAAGACAGCCCCGCTCCAAGAGGTACGTCACCTGCGAATACGG
>JAKSKQ010000070.1 GCA_024401675.1 Bacteroidales bacterium
TAACCTTCTGATCCGTAGTCAGATGCTCTATTCAGTTGAGCTAGCGAGCCGGAAAAGAGGGAAGCCTACTGGGCTGATTCCTCTTTGTTGATGCTTACCTTTTTCTCCTTGATGCGGGCCTTCTTACCTGACAGGTTGCGGAGGTAGAAGATGCGGGCACGACGTACATCACCGACTTTGTTGAGCTCGATTGACTCGATGAAGGGAGAGTTCATAGGGAAAATCCTTTCTACGCCGACACCGTTGGAAATCTTGCGGATGGTGAATGTCTTTGTCTCGGGAGAGTTGCCGCGGAGCTGAAGAACTACGCCTCTGAATTTCTGGAGACGCTCCTTGTCACCTTCCTTGATACGGTAAGTAACTGTGATTGTGTCTCCGCCTTTGAATGAAGGGTATTCCTTCTTTTCTGTCGCGAAAGCTTCGTTTACGAGCTTGATGTAATCCATTTTTATTAAAAAATAAGGGTTAGGGGCAACATTGCGCTTTTTTCACCCTGCACAAGCGGTTGCATTTCTTTTTGGGACTGCAAAAGTAGCAATTATATTTTATATCGCAAACTTTATTTGAAAAAATCTTTCAGGTGGTCGAAGAAGTTTTTGTCCTTGGAGGGCGTCGGCTTGAAACTGTCATTCTGACGCAGGCTTTCGAGTATTTCCCGCTCTTCACGGGATATCTTTTTCGGAATCCACACGGCGAATTTCACATAGAGGTCACCCTTGCCGTAGCCCTGGACAGAAGGGAGTCCCTTGCCGCGCAGACGCACTATTTCACCGGACTGGGTGCCGGGCTCCACATTCAACTTGTAAGGCCCGTCGAGACACGGTATCTCGACTGTGCATCCGAGGGTGGCATCAACCATGGAAAGGACCTGGGTGTAGATGAGGTTGTTGCCATCTCTTTCAAGGGCTTCGTGGGGAGCCTGCTCAATCACAATCAGAAGATCGCCGCTGGGACCGTTGTTCCGTCCGGCGTGTCCCTGCCCGCGCATGGACAGTTGCATACCGCTCTCCACACCGGCCGGTATCTTGACTGTGACGCTCTGGGATTTCGTGACCAGGCCTGTACCGGAACAGGTGCGGCAGGGATTGGTGACAACCTTGCCCTCGCCGCCGCACTGCTGGCAGGTGCTGACCTGGACCTGCTGGAAGAAGCCGCCTCCCATCACTCTCCGGATCTGTCCCGTGCCCTTGCAGGCGGGGCAGGTCTTGATGTCTGAGGAGTTCCTGGCGCCTTTGCCGGAGCAGTCGTCGCAGGGAACCATACGGTTGATGGTGATTTCCTTTTCGACACCGCTGGCGATTTCTTCGAGAGTGAGGGTCACTCTCTTTCGGATATCGCGTCCCCGCATAACTCTGGGGCCCCCGGCGTTCTGGGATCCGCCGCCGAAATCAAAGCCTCCGAAGCCTCCGAAACCTCCGAATCCGCCGCCTCCGAAAAGGTCGCGCAGGATGTCGTTGAGATTGCCGAAGCCCTGGCTGAAGTCCGGACCCGCCTGACCGTCGAAGGCTGAATGACCGAAGCGGTCGTACTTCGCCTTCTTGTCAGGGTCGCTCAGGACACCATAAGCCTCGGCCGCTTCCTTGAATTTCTCTTCAGCAGCCTTGTCTCCAGGATTCTTGTCCGGATGATATTTGATGGCCAGTTTTCTGTAGGCCTTCTTTATTTCGTCGGCACTGGCGTTCCTGTCAACACCGAGCACCTCGTAGTAATCTCTTTTTTCTGCCATGGTGAAATGTTAATCATTCCTAAATTCCGACTACGACTTTGGCATAGCGGAGAACTTTGCCTGCGAGAATGTAGCCTGTCTGGGTGACATCGAATACCTTGCCTTTCATATCTTCGTCGCTTACCGGGAACTGGGCCACAGCCTCGTGTTTTTCTGTGTCGAAGACTTCGCCTTTCGCTTCGATTTTCTCGAGCCCCTTGGTCTTGAGGTAGTCCAGGAGGTTGTTGCAGATGGTCTCCACTCCGGTACGCTCGGGGGAGCCTTCTTCAAGCATACGAAGCGCTGCATCACAACTGTCAAGCACACCGAGGATGCCGCTGATGACATCCTTGGATGCGCTGCTTATCAGGTCGAGTCTGTCCTGAGCCGCTCTGCGGCGGACATTTTCGAGGTCGGCGTATGTCCGGAGGAAACTGTCCTTTGTCTTGGCAAGTTCTTCCCTGGTGGCTTCAAGTTCCTTCTGCACGGCTTCGAGCTGGGCTTTCAACTCATTTACTTCCTTGTCTGAAGTTGATTCTGTCTCTTTTGCGGCCTTGCTGCCGCATTCTTTCACTTTCTTTTCCTTATCTTTTGCCATAATAGCTTGTGTTTTTCCGGCGCAGTCTTTTCTCAAACACCTTGCCAGAGATGAAATCTGCCACATTGTCAGTGGCAGATATGTGACATATATGTCCTTTTTATATGTGTTCCACTTCGGGAGAGAGTTCGATTCCGAACTTCTCTCTCACACTTACCTTGATTTTCGCTTCGAGTGACAATATCTCTTCGGGGAGGGCGAGCCCGGTGGCGTTGACCAGAACCAGCGGCTGCTTCTCCCAGACTGCCGCATTGCCGCTGCGGCGTCCTTTCCAACCGCACTGCTCAATAAGCCATGCGGCAGGGATTTTCACTGTGCCGTCCTGCTTATCGTAGTGCGGCACGGGCACTGCGGACGAGGCTGCGATTTTTTCATACACGGCCCTGTCAACCACAGGGTTCTTGAAGAAACTGCCGGCAGAACCGGTTTTTTCCGGGCAGGGGAGTTTGGAGTCGCGGGTGGCGATGATGGTCTCTCGAATGTGCCCTATTGACAGGTCTCCGTCAAGGGCCTGTGCGAGGTGCCCGTACTCCAGACATGGGCGAGGCTCTGACGAAAGTTCGATTACGACATGGGTGATGATGTATCTGGATGAGAGGACACCGCCTTCCTTGAAGACTGAATATCTGTAGTCGTATTTGCAGTCTTCACGGGTGAATTTGACGAAATCCTCCTCACGGGTATCGTAGGCATATACTTCGCGCACGACCTGTCCGAATTCCTGACCGTAGGCCCCGATGTTGCCGGCGGCCGCGGCTCCGACTTCTCCGGGTATTCCGGATAGATTCTCGATTCCCCAGAGACCCTTGGAGGCGGTCCATTCGCAAAGCGAGTCGAACTTCAGTCCGGCGCCGACTGACACCCTGACCGTCCCGCTGCCTTGCGAGGCTCCGTCCGGCATAGCCCCGCTGCCTTGCGAGGCTCCGTCCGGCATAGTCCCGCTGCCTTGCGAAACCGTCCCCTTACCGGAACCTTCCAGCACTTCGATGAAATCAATCTTACTGTGCAGGATGGTGCCGCTGAAATCCTTGGTAAACAACAGGTTGCTGCCGCCTCCGATATGTTTCACCGGAGAAAGGAGCTGTTCGAAATCCATGTCGAACAGATCAGCCACGCTGTCGTATTCCAGATAGAGCCTTGCCGACACCTTCATTCCGAAGGTGTTGAGCCGGCTCAGGTCCTTGTTGTATTCTTTTTTTATCATTTTCAGAAATTATCCGATCTGGGCTCCGTTGCAGAGCGCCTCCGCCGGAGTGATGTATCTCATCTTCCCGTCTTCCTGACGGGCCATAAGTATCATGCCTTTGCTTTCGATGCCGCGGATTACCCTTGGCGCGAGGTTGGCCAGGATGCATATCTGCTTGCCGACCATCTCTTCTGGACTGTAGTACTGGGCGATTCCGGAAACTATGACTCTCCTGTCGATTCCGGTGTCTATCGTGAGTTTGAGGAGTTTGTCTGTCTTGGGAACTCTTTCGGCCTCGAGGACGGTTGCGGTTCGGATATCCATCGCCTCGAACTGCTCGAAACTGCATTCATCCTTTTGCGGGGCCACATCGGGCTTCTTAGCTTCCTCTGCGGCGAGACGTTCGGCCTTGATTTTCTCAAGACGTGCGGTCTGGGCCTCGATGACGCTGTCCTCCACCTTCGCGAAGAGCAGCTGGGCCTCGCCGAGACTGTGTCCGGTCTGAAGTATCTCAGTGGAACCGAGTTTCTCCCATTGCAGCGCTTCCACATTCAGGATATGGCGCAACTTTTCGCAGGAGAAAGGAGTGAAGGGATCGAAAGCGATGGCAAGGTCGGCACAAATCTGGAGGGACACGTTGAGAATGGTTGCGGTCCTTGCGAGGTCGGTCTTGGCGACTTTCCAGGGCTCGGTGTCTGAAATGTATTTGTTGCCGATGCGGGCTATCTGCATGGCATCCTTGAGCGCTTCGCGGAAATGGTAGGTCTCTATGTTCCTGCCGATGGACTCCTTGAGTGCGGGAATCTGTTCCAGAGCCTCGCGGTCAATGTCCTGCAACTGTGAGGCGGCGGGGACTTTGCCCTCGAAGTATTTATGAGTCAGGACGACGGCCCTGTTGACGAAGTTCCCGAAAATGGCCACGAGTTCGGAGTTGTTTCTCTGCTGGAAGTCCTTCCATGTGAAGTCGTTGTCCTTGGTCTCGGGCGCGTTGGCGCAGAGCACGTAGCGGAGCACGTCTTCCTGGCCGGGGAACTGCTCGAGGTATTCGTTGAGCCAGACTGCCCAGTTCCGGGAGGTGGAAATCTTGTCACCCTCGAGATTCAGGAACTCGTTGGCGGGCACATTTTCAGGAAGAATGTAGCCGCCGTGAGCCTTGAGCATGGACGGGAACACTATGCAGTGGAAAACTATGTTGTCCTTGCCGATGAAGTGGACTAGTTTGGTTTCGGGGTCCTTCCACCATTTCTCCCAATCTTCGGGAAGCAGTTCCTTGGTGTTGGAAATGTAACCGATTGGTGCGTCGAACCAGACATAGAGCACTTTCCCCTCGGCACCTTCCACAGGTACAGGCACGCCCCACTCGAGGTCGCGGGACACGGCACGGGGCTGCAGACCTCCGTCGAGCCAGCTCTTGCACTGGCCATAGACATTGGATTTCCACTCCTTATGGCCGTCCAGAATCCACTCGCGGAGCCAGTCTTCATACTGATTGAGGGGAAGATACCAGTGTTTGGTCTTTTTCTTCACCAGAGCTCCGCCGCTCAGGGCTGAGTGGGGGTTGATGAGTTCTTCGGGGGACAGGGTGGCGCCGCATTTCTCGCACTGGTCACCGTACGCTCCTTCGGCTCCGCAACGTGGGCAGGTGCCCACAATGTAGCGGTCAGCAAGGAAAGTCTTCGCCTCCTCGTCATAGTACTGCTCGCTTTCCTTCTCGATGAATTTGCCTTCATCGTAGAGCTTGCGGAAGAAGTCGGAAGCGGTCTTGGAGTGGATGTCGGACGATGTCCTGGAATATATGTCGAAATTGATTCTGAGTCCCGCGAATGACTTCTTTATTATATTATGGTATCTGTCAACAATGTCCTGGGGAGTGACTCCCTCCTTCTTCGCCTTGATTGTGATGGGCACACCGTGCTCGTCGCTGCCGCAGATGAAAAGAACGTCTTTTCCCTGCGCACGGAGATACCTCACATATATGTCTGCGGGAACATAGACTCCCGCAAGATGGCCGATGTGCACCGGCCCGTTGGCATAGGGCAGTGCACATGTGACAAGTGTTCTCTTGTAATTGCTCATATTCTACCTATCTTTTTGTTTATTATTTGTCTTGTTTCATTGATTTCCCTTGTCTCCATAAGCAGTTTCATGGCATCTGATTCGCCGCTGCGTATGGCTTCCCTGATGTCGGCGAGCCTCTTGTCGAGCCGCCGCAGATAGTACAGGAGGAGGGCCTGGGGCACTTCCCTCAGCAGCATCGGCGTCTCGTTGGACGGCAGACCGCTTGCAATTGATTCCCTGGACATGGTGGCCTGCACCGCGACAGGTCCGATCCCGTCCTCGGCGACAATCCTGCGCACCGTCTCGTCCTGGGAAAGCCCGGTTCCGATGAGGGAGAAGTATTTGTCATAGACGCCCTGAAGCAGGGGATTGGACATCGTGATCGAGTTCTCGGAGAAGAAATTGTTGATGAATGTGGCAACCGTCTCGGGCTTTTCCACAAAGTAATCCGAGTCGGGGTCGAAGGTCAGCAGTTTGTCTCCGTAGTTTATGATGAAGTCTATGATTCCCTTTTCGATAGGCTCCAGCAGAAGGTCTTCTCCGCGCTTCTGCGGCTCTGAGGCGGGACGGAGCACTGTCATGTCGGCGCCCGGCACACTGACGCTCCGGCGGATCTGCTCCTGGCGCTGGTTCTGCCTCCGCACTGCCTCCTGCTCGCGGCTCCGGGCTTCGAGACTCTTCTCGTGCCCTGCACCTATCTGGCCCAGAACCATGTTCTTGTCCAGTTCGAAGCGCTTCGATAGGGCATCGGCATATACAGCGCGCTTGACCGGATCCGGAATAAGCGCGATGGTAAGGATTATTTCATTGATGATGTCGGCGGTCTTGAGGGGGTCGCCTGCGGCCTCCTGCATCATCAGGTCTGTCTTGAAACTTATGAAGTCCTTCTCGTTTTCTGAAATGAAGTTCCTGACTTCCTCGAGGGTATGTGACTTCGCGAAGTCGTCCGGGTCCATCCCGTCCGGGAGAAGCACCACTTTCACATTCAGCCCGCCTTCGAGCACGAGCCCTATTCCGCGGATTGCGGCGTGGATTCCGGCCCAGTCACCGTCATAAATAATTGTGACATTGGGAGTGAAGCGGCGTATCAGCGCCACCTGCTCCTCGGTGAGGGATGTGCCGGAGGAGGCGACCACATTGGTCAGACCGAGCTGGTGCATCGATATGACGTCGAGGTAGCCTTCCGTGAGTATGCATTTGTCCTCCTTGGCAATCTGGGACTTGGCCTGCCAGAGGCCGTAGAGGGTTTTCCGCTTGTTGTAGATTTCCGACTCGGGGGAGTTCACATATTTGCCCAGCCCGAGGGCCTTGTGGTCCTTCAGAGTCCTGCCTCCGAAGCCTATGACGCGTCCGCTGACCGAATGAATCGGGAAAATCGCCCTTTCGTGGAAGCGGTCGTACATCGTGCCGTCTTCAAGCTTGACTTCGAGTCCGGTATCCACCAGAAATTCATCCTTGAATCCTTCCGCCCGCGCTGCGTCCAGAAGACTGTGTTTTCCGGAAGGACACCAGCCGAGGCCGAATTTGCGTATCGTCTCGTCTTCGAGGCCTCTGGACTTGAAGTACTGGTAGCCGACTGCGCGGCCTTCCCCGCTTTCAAGTTGGGAGACGAAGAAGTTCTGGGCGAAGTCGGTGACTATGTGGAGACTTTCGCTCTTCTGGCGGGCTGCGATTTCCTCTGCGCTCAGTTCACCCCTGTTCTCAATTTCTATATGGTACTTTTTGGCAAGGTATTCCATCGCCTCCATATAGGACATATTCTCGTGCTCGCGGAGGAATGTGACGGCATTGCCGCCTTTCTTGCAGCCGAAGCAGTAGTAGAAACCTTTGGTGGGGGATACGGTGAAGGACGGGGTCTTCTCATTGTGGAAGGGACAGCAGGCAAGATAGTTCGCACCGCGTCTCTTCAGGGAAATGAAATCACCGAGCACTTCCTCGATGCGCACCGCATCGTTTATTTTGTCTATTGTCTCCTGCGCAATCATCCTAATTCGCCACTTCGCAAATGAATTTCAGCCTTACGAGCCGGATTTCGATTTCTTCATATTCGTCGCCGAGAGCCTCCCTGGCCCTGGCCATCGAGTCGTCCACCGCCTCGTTCTGGAAATAGTCCCAGCGTTCGTCCACAATAGCGGGGTCGAGCATCTGCTCGATGGCGGATGTGAGGTCCGACCTTGTGCCGGAATATACTATGCTTTCCAACTTTCCGAGCAGTTCGTCCATATCCATACCCATGTCGCGGGCTATTTCGTCGAGGGACAGTTTCCTGTCCACAAGGTGCATGATGGCCACCTTGTCAACTTTAGTCGTGTCGGGGGTCTTGATGCGGAAATCGTCCGGGCGGACTATTTCGTTTTCTTCCACATATTTGGAAATTACTTCAATGAATGTCTTTCCGAACTTGCGGGCCTTGCCGTCACCGACTCCCTGGCATTTCTTGAGGTCCTCGATGCTGACGGGGTAGGAGATAGACATGTCCTCGAGGGAGGCATCGGAGAAGACGGCCCACCACTGGACACCCATCTTGCGGGAAATGTCCTTGCGCAGGTCCTTCAGCATTGCAAGCAGAGTGAGGTCTCCGCCTCCGCCGCTGCCGCTCCGGGGCATCTGCCCGAGCGCATCGTCATCGTCCTCGTCGGATTCGACTTCGCTGAACTTGCGGTCTCCCTGAAGCATCAGAGGATACGGTTCCTCCATGAACTGACGCCCCTTGGGGGTTACGCTCAGCAGTCCGTAGGTCTCGATTTCCTTATGTATGAACTTCAGGAGAACGCCTTGGTAAATGAGTGTCGCCCAAAGGTTCTGGGAATGCTCCTTCCCGCAGCCGAACATCCCGAGCTTGTCGTGTCTGTAGGACTTGATGAGGGAGTTGGACACTCCTGCGAGGATTCCGGCTATATGGTCTGACTTGAAATGTTCCGGCAATGAATCTATGAGCCTGAGGATGGAAAGCATTTCCGATGAACCTTCGAAGGTCTTCTTGGGGTTGATGCAGTTGTCGCAGCATCCGCAGTTATCCACATTGTAGGTTTCTCCGAAATAGTTCAGCAGGAGTTTCCTCCGGCAGGTGTTGCTCTCGGCGTAGGCCATTGTCTCACCGAGCAGCTGGCGTCCTATTTCCTGTTCGGCGATGGGCTTGCCCTGCATGAATTTCTCCAACTTTTCAATATCCTTGCGGCTGTAGAATGTGATGCAGTCTGCCGGTGC
>JAKSKQ010000071.1 GCA_024401675.1 Bacteroidales bacterium
GGCTCCTGAAGCAGGACTTGAACCTGCGACCCTCTGATTAACAGTCAGATGCTCTAACCAACTGAGCTATTCAGGAATATTTCCTCCCGGAATGGGACTGCAAATGTATAACTAATTTTCAGGATTGCAAAATTTTTTTGCATTTGTGACGGCAGGGGATAAATCCGAAATCCGGAAAAAAGATATAACTTTGTGTCCGCCATCCGAACATGAAATCCTTAAACATTTTTTATGAAACATATTTTTTGTGCATTTGCGGCAATAGTCCTGTCATGCGGGACGCTTTCTGCCAGGGAATACCCCGTGCTGAAATCCTCCGATTCACTTCTTGTAAGCGCATTCGACCTGGCTCTGAGAACTGTAGAAAACAACATTGAAGACGGAATTGTCACTGCCGGAGGGGATTACGGCGGAGAGTGGACCAGGGATGCTTCCATCAACGCATGGAACGCCGGCAGCCTCATCTTCCCCGAAGAATCCTCCAAGAGCCTCTGGGCTGTGACCGTGGACGGAAAGAAAATCGGTCACCAGTACTGGGACAAAATAATCTGGGCCCAGGGAGCCTATAACCACTCACTTGTGACAGGAGAACCCATCGAACCAATTTACCGCTGCATAGCGGCCACCATGAAGGAACTCGAGGACACCGTGTATATGAAAAACCGCGGCCTCTTCCACGGACCTTCGGTCTTCAACGACGGAATAGCCGGATATGAGGAACCCATACCCGTTCCCGAAAGCCGGGGAGCCAGCGTCCTCGAACACCCCAACACCTACAAGATCTGCTGCCTGAGCACCAACTGCATCTACTACTGGGCCTATGTGCGCCTGGCCTCGATGGCCTGGGACTGCTGCGAACCGTTCGCCGCCCTCGGATACAAAATAAAAGCCTGCCGCCTGCGCAGACACATCCGCAGCACCTTCTATGACCGGAAAAACAACACTCTCGGATATCTTATCGACCAGAACGGAGAAGTGCATCATTTCCAGGAGGGACTTGGATATTCGTTTGCCATCCTCAGCTCAGTCGTGAGCCGCAAGGAAGCCCGCGCCCTTGCCGGGAACGTGTATATCTCCAGATACGGCATCCCCTCAGTCTATCCCCACTTCAAGCGTTTCGACGACGAACATCCCGGCCGCCACAACAATATCATCTGGCCGTTTGTCAACGCTTTCTGGGCTGAGGCCGCTCTTGAGGCGGGATATCCCGAAAAGTTCGAATTCGAACTGCGCAACCTCGCATTCCTCGCAATAGAAAAGGGACAGGGAATGTTCTATGAAATATACAACCCCCTTACCGGAGAAGCCGACGGCGGCTGGCAGAGAGGCCACAGCTGGATGTCCTGCCACGACCAGACCTGGTCCGCCACAGGCTATCTGAGAATGGTGATTTCAGGAGTGTTCGGAATCGGTTTCACAAAAGAAGGGATGACAGTGAATCCCGCCGCTGCGGTCTCTGAAGACCTTGCCTGCACCGCCATCGAGAACATCTCTTACCGCGGTCACAAGGTGAGCGTGAGCATTCTTCCCGCCACGGAAAAGGCCGGCATTTATGTCAACGGACAAAAAGTGCGCAAAGCCCTCGTCCCGAGTGAAGGAGACGAAGACTTCGCGATAGAATTCTACAGATAGGAAACTATTCTTCCGGGTAAAGAAGATAAGGTGCGCGCTGGCGTTTGAAGGTCTCGACATCTTCAGCCCAGCGCGCCTTTATGCTGTCCGCAGGACAACCTTCAATAATCATATCCCTCACATACCTCCGGCCGATATGAATTTCCATCCCGTTACGGCCGTGGAAGAAATCGGGACCGAGGTTCAGGTCGTTGTAGGCATCGATAAGATATTCCAAGTCGATACCGCGCTCCCAGATGGTCTCGAGGGGCACTGAGCGCAGATCCCTGCCGTAGCAGACCTCATCCATATATCTCGGGCTCTTGGCTCCGGGAATGCTTCTGGGAGTGAAGGAGAAATCGCGGCAGTGCATATCGGGACAGCCGTAGATTTCGAAAGGCCACGGTGTGCCGCGACCCTCGGTGACCGGAGTGCAGGCGAAGAAGCAGGTGGAGGAATACAGATAGATTGACTTCATGTCCTTGAGATTCGGTGACGGCGGAAGCAGGAGGGAGTATTTCACGGCGTGAGTGTAGTTCCGGCAGGGAATCACAGTGAGGTCGCATTTGCGGCCTTCTTCGAGCCAGCCCTCTCCGTTGATCATAAGGGCAAGTTCGCCGAGCGTCATCCCGTGGACCATTGCAATCGGAAGCGAACCGATTCCGGATTTGTACTGCATGTCGAGTATCGGGCCGTCGATATAGAAGCCGTTGGGATTCGGACGGTCGAGGATTATTACCTTCTTCCCGTAGATTGCCGCGGCGTCCATCAGATGCTGCATCGTCACATAGTATGTGTAATAGCGGAGCCCGACATCCTGAATATCGACCACAATCACATCGAATTTGGACATCGCCTCTTCGCCGGGATGGTCCAACCCCTTCTCATACAGAGACAGAATGGGAACTCCGGTGACCTCGTCCACGCCGCCGGGCACATGCTCTCCGGCATCAGCATTGCCGCGGAATCCGTGCTCCGGGGAGAATATGGCCGCAACATCGACACCCTTTTCAATCAGGACATCGACAAGATGCGGGCCGTAGGTCACCGTGCCGCCTTCCTCCGCCGGAGTCCCGAACGGCACGAGGCTGTTTTCTTCTGTGACCACACTGCCGGCGGGAACTTTCAGACCGGTTGAGCGGTCCCCTACTATTCCGGTATGATTGCTGTAAACCGCAACCCTCTGTCCTTCAAGGAGAGGAAGGTACTGGTCGAACTGCTCGTCACCGAGAATGACACTGGAGGAACCACAGCAGCAGGTCAAAGCCATAGCTGCTGCGCCGAGCGCGAAGGAAAGGAGAATCTTATTCATATAAATGATATTTTTCGGAAATATGCTTGAAATGTTCCACATCTTTCATCCAGTAGCCGCGTATGGAAGCGACCTTGTAATTTGCAGCGAACCTCGCCCTGATGCGGCTGGTGCCGCAGACCTTGTCGAAAGTCGGACATTCGGTGCAGACCTCGAACGCGCGCTTGTCCGGATAAAGGTCGGAGATTGCCTCCATCACATGGAACTGCGTCAGGGTTATGCAGGCGGAGTCGTAGTCATCGTAGATGTATCTGACGCCGTGGTACTCCGTCTTCCATCTGCCGGTCGATGTGTAGTCCAGCGGCTCGAAATGTGTTCCGGGGATGTTGCGGGAGTTGAGCGTGTCGGCAAGGGCCCGGGAATCAATCCACTGGGCACCGAACACACAGAACTGCATGCCGCAATTCATCCCGATGTTCAGGAAACCGTGTATATCTCCGAGAATACCGGCGGAAGGATAGCCGATTGCAGATTCCGGGTTGGGTATTGCCGGCGAAGTCGGTATCCATCTCAGGTCTGTGTCCGAGTAAAGCATATCCCGGTGCCAGCCTTCCATGGGAATGACGGTCAGGGCGCATTTCAGAGGAGAGAGGTCCCCCCTCTGGCCGCAGTTGAGACCTTCCTCGTTGATGAGGGTGGCAAGTTCACCGACAGTGAGACCATAAACATAGGGTATGCGGTACTGGCTTATGAAACTGTTGTAACCCTTTTCCACATAACATCCTTCAATCTTGCGTCCTCCGAGCGGATTGGGGCGGTCGAGTACCATGACTTCAACCCCGGCCTCGGCGCAAGTGCGCATGGCCAGCCCGAGAGTGCTGATGAAAGTGTAGGACCTGGTGCCTACATCCTGGATATCATACACCAGAACATCGACGCCTTCGAGCATTTTCGCGGTGGGCTGGCGGTAGCGGTCGTACAATGAATAGACCGGCAGGCCGGTCGCAGCGTCACGGGTAGTCCTGACCGGGTCCCCGGCCTTTATGTCACCGCGGATGCCGTGTTCGGGTCCGAAAAGGGCAACCAGTTTGACCCCGGGGGCGCTGTGAAGTATGCTGATGGTGCTGTGGCCCTCTCCGTCGGTCCCGGTCTGGTTGGTCAGGAGAGCAACCTTTCTGCCTTTGAGAGGTGCAAAATCCATATCTTCAAGCACCTCAATACCGGGGCGCACCCTCGCCGAAAGGCATCCGGGCAAAAAGACAAGCAGGGCTGCCAGCAATATGTTCGGGTGGATTTTCACGCAAAAGAACATCAAAAATCTCCTTCCGTCACGCCCCATGTCGCATCCACGGCATCGACTGCCATGGGGTTAACTGCCCTGGGAATGCCTTTGTACTCACAGAGACTGGACGGGTCGCGGCGAAGCAGGGTGCGCAGTTTCACCGCCTCGGAGCGAAGTTCCCTCTCCCCGGAGGCTTTTGTTCTGGCGGGGCCGGACTGGAGTGAGCTGAGGATATAATCTTCCTCTCCGATTATGTTGACAGCGGTGATAAGACCGCCTTCCGCAATTATCCGAAGCGTGCCGGCGTAACGCCTGCGCACTGTACGCCCGCCGTCTTCCTTTGGTGCGAGGAGCGCGAACGAAGGCTCGGCGAACATGGTCGAAAGAGTCTTTTCTTCAAAATAGAGTTCATCGTAGAGAGCCCCGTCGTAGAGAATCTTGCCCTCTGACAGCAAAGCCTTGCGGACACCGGCGCCGTCGGAGAGGATTTCGAAACTGATGGAACTGCCGCTGATGAGAGGGACCTGGATCCTGGGCTGGGTGCGGGTGAGACGGCAGATGACTTTCCGCTCGTCTTCAGGACTGAGGGTGACTTCGTCCATGACGGACTCCACAAGGCCGGTATCCATCCGGTCGAAGTCCTTCTGGCGTATTGTGATGAAATATCCGCACATATCCGCGCAGCCGGGACTGACCACAGTGCGGTCGGGATCCGTTTCCGGCAGGAAATAATGATGGGAGCGGGTCTCGGTGCGGAAAATTACAATGGCGCGGTACAATCCCCCGTCCGCAAAGGCAATCATATTGAAGCGCGGCTCGCTCTCGAGGGGGAGGTGCGGTGCACAGTCAAGCAGGCGGTAGAACATCTTCGCCGTGGACTTGGATGTCCTGCCCTCAATGACGAAAATGCCGCGGGTGAAGGCGTTGTAATGATACACCTTCGCGTCCTGAATGGAGGAAAGATATTCCAGACGCGGGCTCTCTTGTACGGCCTCCGGCGCGTCAAGACAGGAGCGCACATCGTTCTCAAGAGGGAAATAACCCTTGGGAACAGCCTGGAAATGATGGTGGTCCGGGGCGGAGGCCCCGCTATGAGGACCGTTGTACATGAATGTATGCCCGGAGAACTTCTCCCCCAGGTCCAGAATATCCACGAAACGGTGCCCTATGCTCTGCGGGAGATGTTCCTTCAGGGGAACCACGAGATGCCCGGGAAGGATGGGGTACGGATTCAGGACAATGTCGTATTTCTTGCCCTTGCGCCCTTCGAAATCTATGGCCGTCTGCTCCGGGAAGCGTCCCCGGGGACAAAGGAAACACGGCCTTGCGGCAATGGATTTTTCATCCATGGCGGCAGTGGTGGATATTTTCCTTGCGGGGTTGAGCTGGACCCGGATGGGAAGGCCGCCGCAGGTTATGGTTTTTACCGGAGCCTTTTTCAGCGCCCGGAAATTTCTGCTGACCATGGGCCAGAGCGAAAGTTGGTCCGTGAAGAATTTCTCCAACTTTATTTCCCTTCCGTCTTTTTCCATACGGAGTGCAAATTTAATGTCTTTGAGCCAAATATCCTATCATTATATTTATTAACTTTGCGTGTTTGTGCGCATCTTTGCGCACCCTTTCATTGTTGGAATATGGCAGACATCATACTCGGAATCGAATCATCCTGCGATGACACTTCGGCAGCCGTTATAAGCGACGGATACCTTCTCTCGAATGTGCTTGCAAGTCAGGATGTCCATAAAGCATACGGCGGAGTTATCCCGGAACTGGCCTCCCGCGCCCACCAGATAAACATAGTACCTGTTGTCAGCGAGGCGATTGTCCGCGCCGGCATAACCCCCGAAGATATAACCGCGATTGCCTTCACCCGCGGCCCGGGACTTCTCGGCTCGCTCCTTGTGGGGACTTCGTTCGCCAAGGCCCTGGCCCTCTCGCTCGGCAAGCCGCTCGTCGAGGTCAACCACCTCCAGGGACATATACTTGCAGGGTTCGTGAAGCAGAAGGACCAGGAGAACAGAGTGCCGCAGTTCCCGTATCTGTGTCTGCTTGTATCCGGCGGCAACTCCCAGATTGTAAAGGTCAATTCCCCGCTGGACTTCGAGATTCTCGGCCAGACCATTGACGATGCGGTCGGCGAGGCCTTCGACAAATGTTCAAAGATGATGGGGCTCGGTTATCCGGGAGGTCCGATTGTAGATAGGCTCGCCGCGCAAGGGGATCCGAACCGCTTTAAATTCAACAAGCCGCATATCCCCGGACTCGATTACAGTTTCTCCGGCATCAAGACTTCGCTGCTTTATTTCGTCCGCGACCAGATGCAGAAGGACCCCCAGTTCATGGAAAAGAACAAGGAGGATATCTGCGCGAGTTTCCAGAAGACCCTCATCGACATCCTTATGGACAAACTTCTGAAGGCAGTCAAGATGACCGGCATCACCGAAATCGCCATAGGAGGCGGAGTGTCCGCAAACAGCGGGCTTCGAAACCGCATAGTTGAAGAAGGCCGCAAGCGCGGTTGGAACACATATCTTCCCGCCTTCAAGTTCACCACCGACAATGCCGCGATGATTGCGATTGCCGGATATTACCATTACCTCAACGGAGAAAGGACCTCTCTTGATGTGGCTCCCGTATCCCGTATGGCCGAAATGCAGAAATGATAGGCATCTACGATTCCGGAGTCGGAGGGCTGAGCGTCCTCAGGGAAGTCTGCAAGAGACTGCCCCGAGAGCGCATAGTCTATTACTCGGACAATGCATTCTGCCCCTACGGAGGCCGGGATCCGCAATTCATCAGGGACCGGGCTTTCGCCGTGACTGAGAAACTCACTTCTGAGGGAGCGGACATAGTGGTCGTGGCCTGCAACACCGCCACCACGGTTGCCATCGCCGCGCTCAGAAATCATTTCAACATACCCTTTGTAGGACTTGAGCCCGCGGTGAAGCCGGCCGCGGCAGCCTCCGTCACCTCTGTCATCGGAGTCCTGGCCACCGCCGCCACCCTCGCCTCGTCCAAGTACCGCGCCACGCGAGACAGCCTGCCCCGCGGCATCAAAGTCGTGGAATGTGTCGGCGAAGGATTTGTGGAACTGGTCGAAAACGGCTGTCTGGACGGTCCGCTGGCCGAAGAGACGGTGCTCCGGGCGCTTGAACCTATGCTTGAGGCCGGGGTGGACGCAATCGCGCTCGGCTGCACACACTATCCCTTCCTCCGCGGCACCATCGAGCGCCTGGCCCCCGGGGTGACAGTCATCGACCCGGCACCGTCAGTCGCACGGCATCTCGAGACGGTAATGTCCGCGCGGGGACTGATCCGCCGCGACAGACAGACGTCATTCCCGGACGTGACGCTGCTCTCCTCCGGTGACAACTCCAACCTCGTCAGGACCTACAACACCCTTGTCAAACCTGAATTATCATCAATAAAATTATGAAATACATTGTGAAACTGTTTCTACTTGCCGGCTGTCTCGCCGGTCTGAGTTCCTGCGGCACCGCCGACAAAAAAGGTGAAGCCGGGCAATCTGATTTCAAGTACCTTATCGACGAATTCGCCGACCTCAAGATAATGAGATACCGTATCGACGGGTTCGAGAAACTCACCCTGCGCCAGCAGAAATATGTCTATCATCTGTGCGAGGCCGCAATCTGGGGGCGCGATATTTTCTGGGACCAGCACTGCAGATACAACCTTCAGATCCGCCGCTGTCTCGAGAACATAATCGAAAACTACAACGGTGACCGCGAGTGCGAAGAGTTCGGCCAGTTCATGGTCTATGCCAAGAGAGTATTCTTCTCCAACGGCATCCATCACCACTATGCCGAGGACAAGATTTTCCCCGAGTGCAGCCAATGCTATTTCGGGACCCTTCTCGACGAGTGCTGCCCCGAAGCCGACAAGGACCTGCTTCTGAAAGTCATTTATGATCCTGAATATCTCTACCAGCGCAAATCCACAAGCGCCACCGGTGACATCGTGGTCCTTTCCGCGGTCAACTACTACGACGGTGTAACTCGCGAGGAAGTCGAGAACTACTATGCCTCCATTGCCGATCCGGA
>JAKSKQ010000072.1 GCA_024401675.1 Bacteroidales bacterium
AGAGTGCCGTAGGGGTAGCGGCGGGAGTAGGTCATGTCCACCATCAGTCCTCCTATGTTCTGGCCTTTCCTCCAGAGGGGGAGTTTTTTCAGTGCAAGGTAGGTCTCGTGATCGACTTTCTTGGCAATGGTGACATTCCTGCCGCCTCTGGGGGACTCCCGCCACTTGATTATCATATTGTAGTAATCATTGGCGCTCCCGCCTCCCAATGTCGATGAGAGCCCTTGGGCCAGGAGCCCGGCTTCAGCACGCCACTCGCTTTCATTGACCGGCCATCCTTTTTTCTTGAAGGACCTTGCATCGAATTCGGGGGAAAGGTATTCCTTTTTAAGGATTTTGCAGTCCATCCTGATCTCGTATTCGGGGATGGTCGTGGCAAGCAGCCTGCCGTCGCAGGCCAGAATGTTACCTCTTTGCGGGACGAGTTTCTCCACCTTCCTGGAGGCGGAGAAGAACTTGTAGTATTTCTTGTCAACCGGAGACACGACAACCAGTTTGACCATCGCCGCGAATATTATGATTCCGACGATGATAAAGGCGTAGTTTATCCACAGGAGCAATTTGCTGGTCTGGTTTTCCGGCCGGAGATTTTTTTCTGGATCCTTCATGCGCCCTGTCATTTAATCAGTTTCGCCGGGGCTTCCGGAGTCCCGATGCGGATGCCGTGTCTCCCGGCAAGTTCCTTGATGCGGGTTTCCCTTATCATCCCGAAATACTCACATTCCTTCGTCTCGCAAGTGAGTTTGGCGCTGAGCATTTCCGCTTTCGCCTTTTCCAGGTTGGCGAGAGACCTGTCCGTGATATACCTTACATATATAAGGAACATCATTCCTATGAAAACGGCCAGAATCGAGGGGAGCGCACGATCGACCTTGAGCTGGAAAAACAGCTCGCCTTCCACCAATGCGTCCCAGTATTTCCGGAATGTTTCCTTGAATGACGTCCTGCTCATTGCTTATTCGCCTGTCTTTATTGCAACGCGGAGTTTCGCGCTTCTCGCTCTTGTGTTGGCCCTGATTTCTTCTTCGGAGGGCTCGACCCCCTTGAAGTCCCGGTCGGGAGTCAGGGGCGTACTGTGTGCTCCGTAGAGGTCACGGACGATTTCTCCGTCTATGTTCCCCGCCTTGATGAAATTCTTCACCATCCTGTCTTCGAGGGAATGGTAGGTAATCACCACAAGGCGGCCTCCCGGACGGAGAGACCTGGTGGCGCCGTAGAGGAATTTCTCAAGTGAGAGCATCTCGTCGTTGACCTCGATTCTGAGTGCCTGATATACTTTTGCGAGTACTTTGTGCTCCGCGAATTTCGGGAGCATCGATTCGATGGCCTTGTCGAGATCGCCGGTGGTCTCTATTGCCTTGACGCTTCTCGCCTTGACTATGTTGCCGGCCATCTTGCGGCTGCCCTGGACCTCGCCGTAAATCCTCAGAATCCTTTCGAGGTCTTCCTCGGAATATGTGTTGACTATGTCTTTTGCGCTCTTGCCGCCGCCGTCCTGGTGCATTCTCATATCCAGAGGGGCGTCGAATCTGAATGAAAACCCACGCTCCGCGGTGTCGAACTGATGGGAGGACACTCCCAGGTCGGCAAGAACTCCGTCAACGGCCTTGTCATACCCCTGGGCCATCACGAAATTGTGAATGAAGCGGAAATTGTTGTGGATGAGGGTCAGGCGGCTGTCGTCGGGACGGTTCGCGATGGCGTCGCTGTCCCTGTCGAATGCTATCAGACGGCCTTTGTCAGAAAGGCGGGACAGAATTTCCCGGGAATGTCCGCCTCCGCCGTATGTGGCATCGACATAAATCCCGTCCGGATTGCCGTTCAGAAGGGCTGTAACGCTCTTGTCGAGAAGTACTGGTATATGGTATTCAGACATGCCGCACCTCCTTTCTGTCTCAGATTGATGACAGTTTTTGTGCGAGCGCGGCGAAATCGTCTTCGCTGATTGCGGAATTTTCGAAATTGTCCTTTGACCAGATTTCGATCATGTGGTCGTTTCCGGAGAACACTACTTCCTTGCCGTTTTCCTTGTCGATGCCGATTTTCTCCAGAAGAGCCTTCGGTACGAGGATGCGGCCGGTCTTTTCATCGGGCTCCACAAGGGCGCGTTCGCGCATGAAGCCTCTCCAGAACATGGCCTGCGCTTTGTCGAGAAGGTTGAGGCCGGATTTGATTTTTTCGCTTTCGCGCTCCCATTCCTCGAAAAGATACATCTGGAGGCAAGGGGCGTAGATGTCCTTCTTGATGACGAATCTCATGTCCTCCAGCCCCTTCATCTGGGCCTTCAGCTGCGCCGGGAAGACAAGTCTTCCCTTGTCGTCCAGTTTCGCAGTATATTCCCCGATGAATTTGACCATCTTCTTATCCTTTTACGAATGCAAAAGTATAAATAAATTCTTCCACTTTCTTCCACTTTCTTCCAAAGTTTTACACAAGTTATCAACAAACAAGCCGCCGGATGTTGATAACTGAATTTTCAACATCCGGCGGCCGGTGTTCAGATCTGTTGTCAGATGGAGGTGATGGCCCTGTAGAGTTCCTCGGCGTTGTCGGCAATGATGTCGGCCCCGGTCAGACTCTCCCTGTCGCGGAAGCCCCAGGACACCGCTATGGAGCGGATTCCCGAATTGGCGGCCGTGAGGATGTCTGTGCCGGAATCCCCGACCATCACGGTCTGTTCGCGCTGCACTCCGGCCTTTCCGATGATGTATTCCACAAGGGCGGCCTCAGGCTTGAGCGGAAATCCTCCGCCTCCGCCGCAGATTGCGGAAAATTCTATATCGGGAAAGAAATGCCTGACAAGCGTTTCCGTGCCGAGCTGGAACTTGTTGGAGGCTATTGCCAGTTTGAAACCTTCTGTCTGGAGCCTTTTTACCAATTCCCCGATTCCCGGGTAAATGGCTGTGTGGACATAGATATGAGAATGGTAGTAATCGAGGAAATCCTTGAGGAAACTGTCCACAAAGGCCTCGTCAGACCGTTTGTCCTGGGGCATCGCGCTTCTTGAGAGATTTCTCATGCCGTGCCCGACCATACGGGTGTATTCTTCGTAACTGTGGGTGGGAAGGCCCCTGTCCAGACAAATTCTGTTGACTGCATCGCCAAGGTCCATGATGGTGTTGAGCAGGGTGCCGTCAAGGTCGAAAATTACAAGTGATGTCTTCATGTCAGTTGCGGCGTCCGGATGCAAGGCCTATGTAGTAAAGGAGGGTGGCGAGTGAGCCTATTGCCGCAATGACATAGGTATATGCGGCCCATTTGAGCGCATCCATTGCAAGGGGAGTGGTCTCACCGTCGGTAATGTGCGAATTTTCCAGCCATGTGAGAGCCCTGTTGCTCGCGTTGATTTCCACCGGAAGCGTCACGAAACTGAACAATGTAGTGACCGCGAAAAGTCCGATTCCGACATAAAGCACTACAGGAAAGGAATTTATAAGCAGCACGCCTAGGATAAGGGCGAGGCTGACGAACTGGCTGGCGAAATTGACTGCCGGCACAAGAGCGGACCTCATGCTAAGCGGAGCATAGCCCCTCGCGTGCTGCAGGGCGTGCCCGCACTCGTGGGCGGCAACGGCCGCTGCGGCGACAGAGCAGTTGTGATATACATTTTCGCTCAGATTCACGACTTTCTCTTCAGGATGGTAGTGGTCGGTGAGCTTGCCGCTGATGCAGCGTACATCCACATCATAAATACCGTTGTCCCGGAGCATCTTGCGGGCCACATCGGCACCTGTCATGCCGCTGCGGAGCGGAATTTGGGAGTATTTGTCGAAACGGGAATTGAGTGTGGTCTGGATTATGAGACTGGCGACCATGACCAGAATAAGGATAAGCCAAATGTTCATTGTAAAAATAAAATCAATGCTTTTCAGCGCAAAAATACGAAAAATGCCGTACCTTTGAAAAAAATACCCGCACAGTAAATATGCAGCAGATCAAAGAGGATTTTTCAAGATTGGAGATAAGCCTTCCGGCTTGTCTTGCCAATTACAAGTATTTCAGGAGCAAACTTGATGCCACCACAAAGATGCTGGTCCTTGTGAAAGCCAACGGCTACGGTCACGGTGCGGTGGAGTTTGCCACCATGCTTCAGGACGCCGGAGCGGACTATTTTGCGGTGGCTCTCCCGGTGGAGGGTGTCGAACTCCGCAAGAGCGGAATACGTAAACCAATCCTCGTGCTCACAAGCGGTACTGATTTCTTCGAAGACATCATAAATTACTCCCTGGAGCCGGGAATCCCGAACATCTATGTTCTTGAAGCCCTCTGCGAATTGCTGAAAGCCAAGAATCTCCGCAACTATCCCATACATATAAAACTGGATACCGGGATGCACCGTCTTGGCTTCATGCCCTCGGAAATCCCCACCCTTTGCGCCTATCTGTCAAAATGTCCGTATGTCAAGGTTGTATCGGTATATTCTCATCTCAGTACTGCCGAAGACCCTGTCGCCGATGATTTCACTCTCGGCCAGATAGAACTTTTCAAAAAGGGAGCCGACACTATAGAAAAAGTGCTCGGGTACAGGCCCATGAGACATATCCTCAATTCAGCCGGAATAGAAAGGTTCACCCAGTATCAGTTCGATATGGTCCGGCTCGGAATAGGCATCTACGGAGTAAGCGCAGTCAAAGGTGTCAAATTGTCACCTGTGGCATCATTCAAATGCAAAATATTGCAAATTAAAGAGTTGAAAGCCGGCGACGGTGCCATCGGGTATGGCCGCGCCGGTGTCATCGCTCCGGAAGGCACCAGAATCGCCACTATTCCGGTGGGATATGCCGACGGACTGGACCGGCGTCTCGGCTGCGGCAGGGCACGTTTCCTGCTCCACGGAGAGTCTGTCCCCACAATCGGCAACATCTGTATGGATATGTGTATGCTGGATGTTACAGGGGTGAATGCCAAGGAAGGTGACACAGTAACGATTTTCGGCGAGAACCCCACTGTCGAGGACCTCGCCGAAATCCTGGAAACCATCCCTTACGAGATACTTACCAGCATACCGCGCCGTATCGAGCGCGTGATATTACACTAACATTCCGTTTTTCACTTCAAGAGCCGCTTGGGCTCCCTTGAGTTCGCTCAGAATTGCCAGACCGAACTCAAGTGCCGCTCCCGGGCCCTTTCCGGTAATCAGATTTCCGTCCACTACAACCCTTTCACCTGTTGCAGTGGCGCCCGCCTTTTCAAGTTTGTCTTCAAATCCGGGATAGCAGGTCATACGTCTGCCCGAGAGTCGGTTTCCGAGAGTGCCTGCCAGAACCAATCCGGGTGCGGCGCAGATGGCGGCGACTTTGCCTCCGACGCTCCAATGCTCCTTCAGGCACTCCATAAGACGGCTGTCCGCAGCAAGATTGCTGCTTCCGGGCAGTCCTCCGGGGAATATGAGAAGGTCATCCTGTCCGGGACGGGTGGTGAAAAATTTCCCGGCATCATAATCCGGTTCGATTCCCGTGCCGTGGCTGGATTTTACTATCGGATTTGTGGAAATGCCGACAGTGACGGTATCGACTCCGCCGCGACGGAGTATGTCAAGCGGAGCCATCGCCTCGATGTCCTCGAAGCCGTCGGCGAGGAAAATGTATGCTTTCATCGTCTTGTGGTTTTAAGTACTCTCGCTATCTGGTCGGGACAGGATATGGGCCTGTTGCCGCAGGGGGTTCCCTCGAATTTCGAAATCACGTCATCGACTTTCATGCCGACAATTATCTTACTGATTCCAAGCAGATTGCCCGGGCATCCTCCGATAACCTGCGCTTCTTTCACAGTATCGGTCTTTGTGTCTATGCTTATGTGGATTTCCTGAGAGCATACACCTTTGCAGGTCTTGGCCTTCAGAGTGCGGACTCCGCCCTCGGTCTTGTCATAGTAAACGGTGGGCTGGTACTCGTCCTTGACCACATATTTCTGCTCGGAAACGCTTCCTGAGTTTTCTGCCTCTGAGGCAGGATTCAATGTGAAAAGTGCCATGGCTATGAGAATTTGTATCATAATTTTGTTTATTTTGAATAATTCAAATTACGTGCCAACCCTGTCACTTCCTCTTCTCCTTGAAAAAGTCTTTCATCAGAGTGGAACATTCGTCGGCGAGGACACCTTTGGATGTCTTGGTTTTCGGATGGAGAAGAGACGGGGTGAACAGGGAGTATCCGCGTCTGGGGTCATCCGCACCCCAGACTATCCGGCCGACCTGGGCCCATGCAAGGGCGGCTGCGCACATGGGACATGGCTCGACTGTGACATAGATGGTGCAGCCTTCCAAGTATTTTCCGCCAAGGTATGAGGTGGCGGCGGTGAGGGCCAGCATCTCGGCGTGGGCGGTCGGGTCTTCAAGCGCCTCGGTCATGTTGTGACCGGTTGCAATGGTGTGTCCGTCCGGTCCGACCACAACCGCTCCGATGGGGATTTCTCCGTCTGAGAGGGCCTGCCTTGCCTGGGCGAGAGCCTCTTTCATATGAATTTCTTCAGCCGTCATATCCCGCAAATATATAAAAATTCCTGCAAGGAATTAAGTTTCCGGATAAAATGCCTATCTTCGCGGATGCAATTGAAATTTTACTAAAACATAAATTTATATGAGAAAACACATTGTAGCAGGCAACTGGAAGATGAACACTACAGTTCCTGAAGGTATCGCCCTTGCAAAAGCGGTAGTAGAGGAGGGAGCACAGGTTCCCGCAGATGTCGAACTTATCATTGCCACTCCCTATCCTCATCTCTATCCTGTTGCTGAAGTCGTGAAAGGCACACGTGTCGCTCTTTCAGCAGAGAATTGCGCCGACAAGGAAAAAGGCGCCTACACTGGCGAGGTTTCAGTCAGCATGCTTACTTCCGTAGGTTGCCAGTACACTATTCTCGGTCACTCCGAGCGCAGGCAGTATTACGGTGAGACCGACGAAAAACTCGTGGAAAAGGTGAAACTCGCCCTCGCCGCCGGCCTCAAGGTCATCCTTTGTGTCGGAGAAAATCTCGAAGAGAGGGAAGCCGGCAAGCATTTCGATGTGTGCGCCGCCCAGATCAAGAACGTCCTCTACAACTTCACTGCCGAGGATATGAAGAATGTAGTTGTTGCCTATGAGCCGGTATGGGCCATCGGAACCGGCAAGACCGCAACTGCCGAGCAGGCTCAGGAAATCCACGCCTTCATCCGCAAGACACTTGCCGACAAATTCGGCGCAGCTGTCGCTGAAGAGACTTCCATCCTCTACGGCGGCTCATGCAAGCCTTCCAACGCGAAGGAACTCTTCGCCCAGAAGGACATCGACGGCGGTCTCATCGGAGGCGCCGCCCTCAAGGCTCCCGACTTTATCGGCATCGCCCTCAGCTTCTGACAATCACCATAATACCTTACGCCCGGCCTTTCCCAAAGAGACCGGGCTTTTCTTTGCGCAAAACGTCCTATTCGCACATACGCGAATCATTCGCGTATATACCAATTCATCTGCCTGGACGGGTGAACACAACCGAATTGGTTAGAGGCGTGAACGATGTCTGTACCATTCCGTGCGTAAAATGGCCCTTTTGACGCACCGATTTGAAATTCAAAGGGTCTTGTGCGTGAAATGGCCCTTCTGACGCACGACAAACGTGATCGGATATGGAATGTTTAAGATCCAGTTTGTTGGTTCCGTAATAAAAGAGGCACTTACGCAATTGCACCTGAGTACAACTGCTCAATGGGGAAAATCATATCCCAATCTTCTCCCCAAACGATATTGCCGTCATCAATGGTGAATTTCTCGAATTCGGCCTCATCAAGATATTTGTTGTATTGGGGGTGCGGGTGCG
>JAKSKQ010000073.1 GCA_024401675.1 Bacteroidales bacterium
AGATTATGGTCATGGGGTCGGGGTTGATGCGCACAAGGTCCAGGGATATGGAAGGCACCTCCCTGATGTATTTGCAGAGCATATCCTCGTCGCTTACAAGCAGGACAAGGGACTTGCTTTCAGCCCTTTTCTTGAGGGCGAAGACTTTTGAGACAGCCTCGGAGCAGGTGGCGTCGCAGCCTATCCCCCACACGGTGTCGGTGGGGTAAAGCAGGATGCCGCCGCTGCGAAGACATTCGATTTCTTGGGAAAAATCAGTCATTTTCTAACTTCAAATGTTGTTATCACCGGATAATGGTCGGAATATGTCAGGTGCGGGCTTTCGTGGGAAAGAGCCCTGCCCAGCAGTTCAGGATACAGGACATAATCGATTCTGAGCAAAGGCCAGAACGAGGAGAACGAGGCTCCGAAACCGGTGCCGGCGTCCTTGAAAGTATCGCGGCGGCCGCGGCGCAGGCAGCGGTAGGAGTATGACAGCGGAGTGTCATTGAAGTCCCCGCACACAATGGCGGGCACGGGACATTTCTCATTTATATGATGTATCACTTCATCGACCTGGCCGGAACGGAGTCCGGCGTGTTTTTTCATGTTCCGGGAGCCGCGCACAAGGGCGTCGTCGTCTCCCTGAAGCATTTTCTTCAAGGGAAGGCGGTAACTTTCGAGATGGCAGTTGTAGATACGGTAGGTCTTGCCGCGGACCACGAAATCGGTCCACAATATCAGATTGCCGGTCCCCTCGAAGCGTATGGAATTGCGGGATTTCACCGGATAGCGGCATATTGTGACGAGTCCGGCGCGGTTGTAAAGTCCCGATACAGTGCCATATACCACATGATAACCTTTGAAATGGCGCTTGAGCATCGCGGCAGGGTCCTGGGTGTTGTTAAGGCGGAATTCCTGCAGGCAGATGATATCAGCGTCCTGCTCCACAAGGTAATCCAGAAGGGCCTCGCGGTTCTTCACCGCATCCTTTTCGGTCTTGGAAGCACCGAAAGCGCCCACATTGTAGGTGATTATCTTGAGGTCCGGATCTCCTTCGGGCAGTTCCCGCGAAGGACGATGCCAGTAGCGGCCCACGAAAAGCAGGGCGGGCAATATGACTGCAAGCGGAATGACAACGGATTTAGAGCGCTTGAGGGCGGCCCATACCGCAAGAATGATATTCCAAAGCAGCAGAGGGCCGTAGGCTATCTGGAACACCACGACTATCCAGAGTCTCGAAGGACTGATTATCGTGGTGAGAAACGACAGTGCCAGAAGGGCGGCGGATATGATCAGAATAAATTTACCTCTCATATTCGTAGAGGGAGTGCCTCTTTTTCCAGTAGAATATCATCATGAGGGCGAAGAGCATGCCGCCCAGATGCGCGAAATGCGCTATTCCGTCGTTGGTTCCGAGCACTCCGCAGAGAAGTTCGATTACAGCGAATATTATCACGAACCATTTGGCTGTCAATGTGACAGGGGGGAAGAGCAGGGTGAGGCGGGAATCCGGGTAGAGCATGGCATAGCCGAGAAGGACGCCGTAGATTGCTCCGGATGCGCCCACGGTGCCTGCCGCAGTATGGGGCATAAGGGCGAAAACTCCGAGATTCACAAGGGCGGCACCGATTCCGCACACAAGATAGAAAATGAGGAATTTCTTGGGGCCCCAGGTGTTTTCCAGCACGCTTCCGAAGATGAACAGGGAGTACATGTTGAAGAACAGGTGCCAGAAATTGGCGTGCATGAACATGTATGTCAGCAGCTGCCAGGGGCGGAAAAGCCCGTAACCGACCGGGTAGAGCACGAAATATTCGTTCAGCCAGCCTGTCCTGTCGATTCTCATCAGTATGAGGACTAGTATGTTGATTACAAGCAGGTTCTTGGTTATCTTAGGTATGTTTCCCATATATTCTATTTGAATTTCTTGTCTATTTCGTCCATTTCTATCTTTATCATAGTGCGCTTGCCGGAAGGAGTGAGGTCGCTTGACGGCTGGCTGAAAAGGGTGTCGATTATCCTCTGGGCTTCGGTAACGGTGATTTCACTGCGGCTGCGGGCTTCGACTGCCGAAAGGTGCTCGGCGAGGGAACTGTGAAGGGTCTCCTTCAAGGCTCCGCCCGACTCCTCCAGGGCGCTGCATATTTCGCCGAGGAACTCCTGCGGGTCCGCTTCCCTGCCCTCGAATCCTTCCGGGACACCGGCCAGTACGACACAATCCGTGCCAAGGGGCCTGATGTCGAATCCGAGGCTGCGAAGGGTGTCAGCGTGGGCTTCGAGTGTCAGACATCCTGACACTCCCACACTCACATGCTGCGGGAACAGAGATGTGGAGGTGACGGTCTCGCCGTCTTCAAGTGCGCTGAGGAACTTGCCGTACATTATACGCTCGAAGGCTCTGCGGATGTTGACCACGAGCAGGCCTCCCTTGAGGGCGGAGATGATGTATTTTCCCTGGAATACCATCACCTGCCGGGACGGGAGCGCCCGGTCCTCGAAAAGTTTGTCCGCGCCCTCGCGGTTGTATCCGTGGATGGATTCACGGGTGGCGAGGAAGCCGCCGTATTTGTCGAAAAGGTCGCTGGAGGAATTGCCGTCGTCGGAAGCGTAGCCGTCGGAGGCGAAGGGATTGTAGGAATAGTCCACATTTACCACAGGTTCCTGGGCGGGATGGAATTTGCTCACGGAAGGAATTTCCGGTGCCGATGCGAGGTCGAAGTCGATGGAGCCGCTGAGGGAGTTCTTGCCTATGCCCTCGCGGACCACCGCGTAGATGGTCTGGAACATCAGGGAGTCATCCTCGAACTTGACTTCGGACTTTGTGGGTGAGACATTTACATCTACCTTGGAAGGATCGACTTCAAGGAAAAGGTAGTATGAGGGCAGATTTCCGTCGGGGATGAGGTTCTCGTAGGCCTTCATGACCGCCTTGTGGAGCAGCGGACTGCGGAAATAGCGTCCGTTGACGAAGAAGAACTCCCGCGCGGTGGCCTGGGTCTTGTGGGAAGATTCCGGCCGGCCTATAAAACCGCGTACCGCTGCCGTGGATGTCTCGCTGTCGATGTCGATAAGGTCTTCCACTATGTCCTGACTTCCGCTGATGTCCCGGATTCTCATTTTCAGGGACTGGGCCTTGCCGAGGACAAAGACGTCGCGGCCGTTGTGACGGAGGGTGAAGGCCACTTCGGGACGAGTGGTGGCGACTTTCACGAATTCCTCGACTATGTGGCGGAATTCGACATTGTCCGATTTGAGGAATTTGCGGCGGGCGGGGACATTGAAGAACAGGTCCCTTACCTGAACCGAGGTGCCCACCGGAGCCGACACCGGGCCGGTGCCTGTCACATTTCCTCCGGAAAGGGTTATTTCGGAGGCCAGTTCGTCGGTGGGGCGGCGGGAGCGGAGAGTCACATTGGACACGGATGCTATCGAGGGCAGGGCTTCCCCGCGGAAACCGAAGGTGAGGATGCGGCCGAGGTCTTCGACGGACGAGATTTTGCTGGTCGCGTGGCGCTGGAAGCACAGTTCCAGTTCCTCCGGAGCCATTCCGCAGCCGTCGTCGATCACCTGGATCAGCGTGCGGCCGGAGTCCAGGATATTGACGGTGACCTTGCCGGAGCGGGCATCCACCGCATTTTCCATCAGTTCCTTGACGACTGACGAGGGGCGTCCGACAACTTCGCCGGCCGCTATCATATTGGCTATGTTTCCTGAAAGGACCTGTATCATATTGCACCGAACAGATAACCGAAGTATTTGGCAATGAGGATAAGGATGGCGAAGGCCAGAATGAGGCTTATCATTCCGATGATTTTCTGTCCCTTCACCGCATTGCTGCGGGTCTCGGAGTAGGCGCCGTCGCGGAGGCTGCCCTTGATGTAGGAGCCGGGGACGTATTTGCCGTCCTTGATGTTGTCAGTGCCGTCCACGTGGCCGAACTTCTTGCGGAGTTCTTCCTTCGCGGGGTCGTAGTAGCGGGGCTTGTAGTTGAACACCCGGTGCTCAGGGGTGCCGAAAAATCCGAAATTGAATCCCATGGTAGTGTATGGATGATTTTTTGGATGGTTTTTGGGATGGTTTTTGGGATGGTGAGGGATGCTTCGATGCTGATGGTTGTGTCAGTTCTGGCGGATGATATGTGCTCCGAGAGCATTGAGGCGGGTATCGATATCCTCATAGCCGCGGTCTATCTGCTCGATGTTCTCGATGACAGAGGTACCCTTCGCGGACATTGCGGAGATGAGGAGGGCGATGCCGGCCCTGATGTCGGGAGAGTGGAGCCGTGCGGCCTTGAGGGTGAAACGGTGGTCGTGGCCGATGACCACAGCCCTGTGGGGGTCGCAGAGGATGATCTGGGCGCCCATTTCGATGAGGCGGTCCACAAAGAAGAGGCGGCTCTCGAACATTTTCTGGTGGATGAGGACGCTGCCCCTGCACTGTGTGGCGACGACCAGCATCACAGAAAGCAGGTCGGGGGTGAGGCCGGGCCAGGGGGCATCGGCGATGGTCATGATCGAGCCGTCGAGGAAGGAGTCTATGACATAACTTTCCTGACTCGGGACGAAGATGTCGTCACCCCGCTGCTCGAGCTGTATGCCGAGGCGGCGGAAGCACTCCGGTATGATGCCGAGGTTCTCCCATGACACGTCCTTTATGGTGATGCTGCTCCGGGTGAGGGCGGCCATTCCGATGAAGGAGCCAACCTCGATCATGTCTGGAAGGATGCGGTGGGAAGCGCCGTGGAGGGATTTCACGCCGGTGATTTTCAACATATTGCTGCCGATGCCCTCGATGCTGGCGCCCATTGCCACCAGAAGGCGGCTGAGCTGCTGAAGGTAGGGTTCGCAGGCGGCATTGTAGATGGTGGTATTCCCCTTGGCGAGGACTGCGGCCATCAGAATATTGGCAGTACCGGTCACAGATGCCTCATCCAGAAGCATATACGAGCCTTTGAGTCCGTCCCGGGGGGCGAGGAGACGGTAGGCCTTGCGGGCAGTGTCGTATTCGTAGGACGCGCCGAGGTGGGCGAAGCCGGTGATGTGGGTATCGACTCTGCGGCGGCCGATCTTGTCTCCGCCGGGCTTGGGGAAGTACGCTTTCCCGAAGCGGGCCAGAAGCGGTCCGGTAATCATCACGGAGCCGCGCAGTGAGGCACATTTACGGATGAATTCTTCGCTCTCGATGTACTGGAGGTCTATGTTGCAGGACTTGAATGTATATTCGCCCTTGGACGGGTTGGTGACTTCTACGCCCATCCCGCGGAGCAGTTCGATGAGGTTGCGGACATCGAGGATGTCGGGGACATTGGACATGTGTACTTCTTCATCGGTGAGAAGAACTGCGCTGATGACTTCCAGAGCTTCGTTCTTCGCTCCCTGGGGGGTGATTGTGCCACTTAAGGTATGGCCTCCTTCTACTATGAATGAACTCATATTGTGTTATTGTTTATTTGACGGGTGGGATTGCCGGAGTTGGCTGGCTTGACGGGTGGGATTGCCGGAGTTGGCTGGCTTGACGGGTGGGATTGCCGGATACGGGTTGCCAGGGTGTCCCAGAGGCATTCGGCCTTGCGGGCGGAAATGGCGCGGGAGAAATCCGGAGCGGAACTCAGGAATTCCGAAAGTGCCTGTCGGATTGAAACGGCGTCGGGGCTGGTGAGGATGCCCGAGCCGTCCCGGACCGCCTCGGGAAGAGAGCCTGTGTCGGTCACAAGCACCGGCACTTCGAACTGAAGGGCGATGCTTGATACTCCGCTCTGGGTGGCCGATTTATAGGGAAGCACGACAAGGTCCGCCGCGCTGAAATAGTATTTGACCTCGGAATCGGGAATGAAGTCGCTGCGCCAGATGACTCTGTCGTCTATCCCCTTCTCGCGGGCAAGAGAGTGATATTTGTCGCCGTTGCCATAGAACTCCCCCGCCACGATAAGTCTGGCACGGCCGGGAGTGGAACTTGGGGTGAGGGTTGAGTCGGGGGGGGGGTTGGCGGTGAGGCCGGCATAGGCATCCAGCAGGAGGGCCAGCCCTTTGTGTTCGCGAATGAGGCCGAAAAACAACAGATGCCTGTCTTCAGGGTTCAGGCCCAGATGTGCGCAGGCCTCGGCCCGTGGCACTTTTTCCCCATAAATATCATAGACGGGATGAGGAATGTGCACCGTCTCCTTACCCGGGCAGAGGGTCCGGACCTGATTGCAGACAGACTCGGAAAGGGCGAGGCACAAGTCGGTTTTTTTCAGGAATAACTTTGCCAGCGGCCGGTCCCAGAACTTTGGCTCGTGGGGGATGAGGTTGTGAATCAGCGCCACTATTCTCGGCGCGGAGGCGCTGTTCCGGGAGGTCGGGGGGACACTGTTCCGGGAGGTCGGGGAGGCGCTGTTCCGGGAGGTCGGGGAGGCGTGCAGGGCACGGGCGATTGCCCAGTATGCCGGCGAGAAAAACGACATCCAGTATGCGAAAATGACGATATCCGGATGCATCTTCCTGATTTGCCGGGCGGTAGCAATCCATGTGAACGGATTGACGGAACTCAGGATACGGGTGATTCCGATACCCTCGGGGGCGGGATCCGAACTGAATTGCGTCTTGCCGGGAAACAGAAATGAAGGATACTGGAGGGTGAAAGTCACCATCTCCACATCATCCCCGGCAGCCTTGAACGCCGCCGCAAGCCGCTGTGAAAATGCTGCTATCCCCCCTCTGAAAGGATGGGCCGGTCCCACGATTACAACTTTCATCCTTTAGCAATAAGCTTCTGAACAAATAATCCTTTGTTGTAATTGCCATCTAGGCATTTCTAAAGAAAATATATCAACCTTTTTACCTTGTTTAGCTATTGCTTTGGCTATATTAAGCATAAATGCTGTTTTACCACCACCAGAAGCCCCTGCTAAAACTATCATATCTCCACCTTGCAAACTACCTATATGTTTGTCTAGAGATGGATAAGAAGTAAAAATAGCTGATTCTTTTTTCTTTTCATACATTTCTATTGCATCACTTGCATCATCACTAATAGATGCCATTCTTACTTCTGCCGAATATCTTTGTTTTTCTTTTATAACTTCTTCAAACTCTTGTTCGTTTGATGCTTCTTTAAATCTATTGCTAAAATATCTATTTTGTATTTTCTTCACCCAGTTCCAAACTGTATCTTTTGGAATCCAATAATCTTCTAAGTCATAGAAATAACTATCGCTATCAGAAAGTTCCATTACAGCCATCTGTGACACTTTATGAGCGAAGTGTTTTGTTCCTATTAGTTCTCTATCATCTGAGTTAAAAAGTTCCTTCACGAGCCTGTAAACAGCCTTAGAATTTCTATCTAATAACATTTTATCTGGTAGATGATTGAATATTTTTTCAATAACAATTTCATCTAATCCATCAGTTGATAGCAAGATAGATATTAAAGTTTTCTCATCAAAAGAATAATCTTCTTCTATCACATTTTACCTACTCTCTTTAAATAGTTATCCCAGTATTCTTTCTCTCTTTCGTAAGCTAAATCTGCTTCTTCTGAGTTGAGATAACTTATAGTTGATTCTTCTACTTTTGGTTTTGCTTTTGCTTCCCATACTGCAACAATTTTTTGTTTCCAGCTTTTAACTGGTCTTCCTGCACTGTCTTTCCAATCGTTAGATTCGTAGTATTCGAAAACTTCTGTGATTTCATCAGCTTCACCTGGTGCT
>JAKSKQ010000074.1 GCA_024401675.1 Bacteroidales bacterium
GCCTTTTCTCGTAGTTCGGGAACAAGGGTCGGGCTAATGGACAAGTCCGGAAAGTACTGAAAAACAAAAGAGGCCGACCGCAGGGCCGACCTCTTGAATGCTGAACCGGAAAAGATTATTTCTCGGCAAGTTTTTTCTCAACGTAAGCGATAGCTTCACCAACAGTGTTGATTTCGGGCTCTTCGCCGCTGTTATTTTCGAAATGGAATTCTTTCTCAAGTTCCATTGAGAGATCTGCAATGTCGAGTGAGTCAGCGCCAAGATCATTAGTGAAACTTGCCTGCTCAGTGACCTCTGAAAGTTCTCTACCGAGTTTTTCTGCGATGAGGGCTTTTACTTTGTCGGAAATTTCTGACATGATAAAACAGGTTTAATTATTATTAATTTAATTGATAATTCGTCAAAAGCGGCGCAAAGTAACGGAATTTTTTTCAGTTCTGCAAAGATGCCAGGATTTTTCTTGCGAGAGGCTCGCCTGTGATGGGGGCGATATCTGCCACAGAAGCCGTTGCAATGCGGCTTACGGAGCCGAATCTCAGAAGCAGCCGTTGCTCTGTTTTTTCCCCGACGCCCTTGATGGCGCGAAGCGCCGAAGCAATCTGAGCCTTGCTGCGGCGGTCCCGGTGATGAGTGATACCGAAGCGGTGTGCTTCATCGCGGACATGTTGCAGAAGTTTCAGCGCCTGGGAATTCCGGTCTATGAAAAGAGGGTAGGGATCTCCCACCCGGATGACTTCCTCAAGCCGCTCGGCAAGACCCACCACCGTGAGCTTGTCCGTGAGCCCGAGTTCGGAGAGAGCCTCCCATGCATAGGCGAGCTGGCCCTTGCCTCCGTCGATTACAATCAGTTGCGGCAACTGCCCGCCCTCGGCGAGCACTCTCGAATACCGGCGGTTCACGACTTCCTTCATTGTGGCGTAGTCATTGGCACCGACTACGGTTTTCACAAGGAAATGCCGGTAGTCCTTCTTCGAGGGTACGCCGCCCTTGAATACCACGCAGGCCGATACGGGATTCGTGCCCTGTATATTGGAGTTGTCGAAGCATTCGATATGCTGCGGAAGCACCTTCATGCCCAGGGCGTCGCGGAGCTGCTCCATCACCTGGAGATGGAATTCCTCGGGATTGGTGTGCTCCTGTTTGGACAGGGAATCAATCTGCATGCGCCGGGCATTCTTGGTCGCCAGCGCAAGCAGGGAAAGCTTGTAGCCTTTGGCCGGAATGTGGAAGGCGGGATTGTCCTGCGAAGCGGGGAAGGGGATGATGATTTCCTTGGCGAGTCCGCCCATCTTGGTCCTCATTTCCTCAATGAACATATCCAGAATATCGCCGGGCTCCTCTTCGATGCGGAGTTTGAAACCGAGGTTGAGGGAGCTGATGACCGAGCCTCCGACCACCCGCAGGAAACTCCCGAAAGCCTGCGAGCCTTCGATGACAAGGCCGAACACGTCGCAGTTGCTGTCATCCGCCCCGGTTATCACCGATTTGCTGTAATGTCCCTCGAGCGCGTCCATCTTCTCCTTGTAGAGAGCCGCGTCCTCGAAACGGAGTTCCCCGGCGGCCTGTGTCATGAGGTTGCGGTAATGCTCTATCATCTGCTTGCCGCCGCCTTTGAGAAGGCCGATTATTTCCTCGATATTGTCATTGTATTCCTTCACTGAAATGGCCCCCACGCAGCATCCCCGGCATTTCCCGATGTGAAAGTTCAGGCACGGGCGCTCTCCCTTGCGCAGAACTCCGGAAGCGCTGATTTTCTTGCGGCAGTTCCTCAGAGGATAAGTCTTGTTGAAGAAATCCAGAAGGGCGTAGGCGTGCCCCACCGAACTGTAGGGCCCGAAATACCGGGAGCCGTCCCTGACAACCCTCCGGGTGAGCATCACCCGCGGATATTCCTCGCCGGTGATACATATCCAGGGATAGGTCTTCGAATCCTTGAGCAGGATGTTGTATTTCGGCTTGTACTGCTTGATGAGATTGTTTTCCAGAAGCAGGGCGTCGGCCTCGCTGTCCACAACAGCGTACTGGGCGTCGGCAATCCTGCTCACCATCACCGCGGTTTTGACCGTCAGTCTCGATGGGTCCACGAAGTACTGGGCCACTCTTTTGTGCAGGTCTTTCGCCTTTCCCACATAAATGATTTCCCCGTTGCTGTCATAGTAACGGTAAACCCCCGGAGAATGAGGGAACAGAGCTATTTTTTCCCTGAGTGTCATACGCGCAAAGATACCGAAAAATTCGTATATTTGCAGGATATGCAAAAAAGGATGATAATACTGCTGCTGGCCCTCGTGCCGGTGCTTTCCCAGGCCCAGAGCAAAAGCTTTAAAATGGGTTCCTGGGTTGAGATACAAAATTCCATAATCCGTGAACTGAACCGCTCCTATGTCGATTCCCTGCCGGTGGACAGAATGATGCGTGCCGGCATCGATGCGATGCTCGATGAACTGGACCCCTACACAGTCTATGTTCCCGAAGAGGAGAATGAGGACTTCAAGTTGATGGTCCGCAAAAGTTACGGCGGCCTCGGCGCGGTGATCCGCAAGCCGTCCCTGAGCGGTCCGGTGATTATCAACGAGCCCTACTACGGCTCTCCCGCCTACAAATGCGGAGTTGTCTGCGGAGATGAGGTGCTCGCCATCGACGGCGAGAGTGTTGTAGGGCTGAAGGTCGATCAGTGCTCCGAGCGGATGAAGGGCATCCCCGGCACAGATGTGGTCCTGACAATGAAGAAACTCCGCAGCGGCGACACTCTTGACGTGCGTATCCGCAGGGAGGAGATACATATTCCGGACATAGACTGGTACGGAATCCTGGAAGACGGGGTGACCGGATACATACATCAGACCGGATTCACCGACGGCTGCGCCGAATGTGTCAGGTCCGCAGTTCTGGAAATGAAGAAAAAGGGCATGAAGAGGCTGGTCATCGACCTTCGCGGCAACGGTGGCGGACTTCTCGACGAAGCTGTTGATGAGGTCGGCCTTTTTGTCGGGAAAGGTTCAGTGGTGGTTACATCCAGGGCTCATTCTTCCCAGACTACCGAGTATCGCACGACCAAGTCCCCGATTGACACCAAACTTCCCCTGATAGTGATGATAGACCCTTCCAGCGCCTCCGCCTCCGAGATTGTCTCCGGCGCCCTTCAGGACCTGGACCGCGCCACCATAATGGGTGAGAGAAGTTTCGGCAAGGGACTTGTCCAGAGCATCCGTCCGCTTGCCTACAACGGGCAGCTCAAAGTGACGACCGCCAAGTATTACACTCCCTCCGGGCGTTGTGTGCAGGCCATAGACTATGCCGAGCGCGATGAGAGCGGGGCTGTGAAACATATCCCCGATTCGCTGACCAACGAATTCCGGACCATCGGCGGCCGCATTGTGCGCGACGGCGGCGGAATCACCCCCGACCGCGAAATCAAGGGACATGAATATTCAAGAATTTCCTATGCCCTTGTGGCATACGCAATAACCGATGACTTTGTCCTCGATTATGTCCGCCGTCACGCCCAAATCGCACCGCTGGACAAATTCAGCCTGAGCGATGCTGATTTCGAGGACTTCGTGACCTTCGCATCCTCCCGGGAGTTCGACTGCAGGAGTTCTGCAAGGACCTGGTTCGACAAGATGAAGGAGGAACTGGCCAAGGACGGACTCACTGAATCCGCCCGCGAAGGACTTTCAGCACTTGAAAAAATCCTCGACATGGAGAAGGCCGACTATATCAGGCTCGTCAGGGATGAGATAGTTCCCATCCTCGAGGAGGAAATAGCCGTCCGCTACTACTACCAGGGTGCCGGAGTACAGGTGCGCCTGCGCTACGACGACCAACTCCGCACAGCCCTCACGCTTCCCTTAATCAAGGAAAAACAATGATTTGCACATCCTTCCAAAACTTGGGCTTCGAGGCTTTGCGGGCAGCCGTCCGCAAGGTGGAAATGGGCGAAATACGGCTTGACAGATGTGCTCTTTCGGACGAGGAAATTGACGCCCTGTTCTCGGAGGACACTCCTCTGATTGCCACTTGCAGGGTGGAGGAACTTCTCGCGACCGGACACTACCGCAGTTATTCCGAGAGCCTCCGCGAGGCGGAAAGACGCCTTTCCAGAGCAGTCAATGCGGGCGCCAGATATGTGGATGTGGAACTCGGTGTTCCCAAGCAGATGAGTTCCCGACTCAAATCCCTCTGTCATGAGAGCGGCACGATGATGATACGCTCGTATCATAATTTCGAGAAGACTCCTTCCGAGCAGGAGCTTGACGATGCTGTGCGCAAATGCCTGTGGTACGGCGCTGACATTGTGAAAATTGCGACAATGGCTTTTTTGGAAAGCGATTGCCAGGCCGTCCTTTCCCTATATGACAAATGCAAGATATCCAACGCCAATGCTGCGATATCCGGTGACTCCGGTCCGCTCAAGGCCGGCAGCCTTGTGGCATTCTGTATGGGTGAGGCCGGCAGCAGGTCCAGACTCGAGTGTCTGCGCCGCGGAGCCCCGTTCACCTATGCGGCTCCGGATTCGTCTGTCCTCCCGGAAGGCTCCCTTGCCGCCGCGTCTCCCGTCGCCCCCGGCCAGATGGGGACAAGCTCGATGATGATGGAAGTCTATGAGTCCTCTTCGCTGAAAACGCTTTCCCCCGAGTCTCCTTTCGCCCTGCCGTGCTCGAAAAGTTTTGCGCAGCGTTCTATAATATGTGCCGCACTCGCTTCGGGACGGACTGTCCTTGCCGGCTATACTCCTTGCGGTGACAATGAATCCGCGCTTGCTCTCGCCCGTGCAATCGGCGCTACAGTGACTGTGGAGGGTCCGGTGGTGATGATAGACGGAATCGGAGCCGCCCCCGCATCTGTGGACATAACCAGTGTAAATGTAGGGGAATCCGGACTTCTGACGAGGCTGATGATTCCTCTTCTTTCTGTGATATCCGAATCTGGAAGCGTCACAGTTGACGGCGAGAAAACTCTCCGCGGCAGAGTCCTTTCGGGCCTTGCCGATATGATGGACAATTTCTCGGTCGGGGTGAGCGGTGAAACACTTCCTCTGAAGGTCAGCGGCTCCGTGGATGAGTTCCTGGGCGCGTCCGAAGGAGGGAAGACCATACATGTGACTATCAGCGGCAAATACGGTTCCCAACTTGTCAGCGGCCTTCTGATGGCTCTGCCCCTCTGCGGACGGAACATTACCCTCACGGTCGAGCAGCCCAGAAGCATACCGTATATGTTCATCACTCTCGACGTACTCAAAAAATTCGGAATAAAGATTTCCAGCGAGATGCTCGGTCCCCGTGAATTCCTCGAAAGCGGCGGAGACTGGACCCTCTGCGACGAGATGGTATTCAAGATAAAGGGAGGCCAGCGCTACAGCGCCGCAGGCTCTCTTGAACTGGAATCGGACTGGAGCGCGGCTGCCAATTTCGCCGTGGCCGGCTCGGTGTTCGGCCGGGTCGAGATGACCGGACTTGACACCGCCTCGGTTCAGGCCGATCTGTGCATCATGGACATACTCATAGATGCAGGTGCATCCCTGAGCCAGCTCGCCGGTGATCCGGTCACAGACAAGGAGGGCACAAGAGGCCACATAGTCTGCCAGAAGGCACCGCTTTCCGCTGTGGATGTGGATGCCACCCACTGCCCGGACCTTTTCCCCATAGTCAGCGTGCTCGCCGCGTTCTGCGAAGGGGAGTCCCGTATCAAGGGTTTGTCCCGCCTGGCGCATAAGGAAAGCGACAGGGCGGAGGCGATTCTCGAAATGTTGGAGAAGATGGGCGTACCGGCACGCAGGGAAGACGACACTCTCGTGATTCAGGGACACAGCCTTGCATCGCGCTGCCTCGCCGGCACTCTGCTCCGCGGAGGGAATTACTCATCCCGCGGAGACCACCGTATGGCGATGGCCCTGAGGGTGGCTTCGCTCGGAGCGTCCAGCCCGATAGTCATCGATGACACCCGGTGTGTGGCGAAATCCTTCCCCGGCTTCAACAATCTGTTTGATTCTCTTGTAAAGGAATGAATACTCTCGGACATAATTTCAGACTTACCCTGTTCGGAGAGTCCCACGGTCCGGTGGTCGGTGTGACTCTCGACGGTGTTCCCGCCGGAGTACCTCTGTCGGAAAATGATTTTTCCGCCGATCTTTCCCGGCGCAGCGGAGCGGGACTTCCCTTCACAACCTCCCGCCATGAAGATGACATTCCTGAAATCATATCCGGAGTCTTCCGTGGTTTCACAACCGGTGCTCCGCTGACAGTGATAATCCGAAATAAGAATACAGAATCGTCTGATTATGCTGCATTTGCAGATATTCCGCGGCCTGGCCATGCGGATCTGACGGCTCGGTTGAAATACGGCGGATTCAATGATCCGCGCGGCTCGGGAGAGTTCTCCGGCCGGATGACGGCCGGCATTGTGGTGGCCGGAACGGTGGCACGGAAAGTGTTGGGCCCGGAAGTCCGTTTCGAGGCGCAGCTTTCCTCCCTCGGTGGCATTCCCGCCCGGATGGAGTCCGGAAATCTTCCCGCAGTGTGGATGGATGCTCTTGAAAAAGCCGCCGCCGAAGGTGATTCCCTCGGCGCTGTGGTGTCTCTGAAGGTTGAGGGAGTACCACAATGTATGGGAGAACCTTTCTTCGACGGCATGGAAGCAGTGCTTTCCCATGCATTTTTCAGCATCCCCGGAGTCAGGGGAGTGGAGTTCGGCGACGGATTCCGCGCCGCCTCGATGAAGGGCTCGGAGCACAATGACCCTATCGGAGAGGACGGAATGCCTCTCAAGAACGGGTCCGGCGGCTTTGCCGGCGGCATCACTACCGGGGCCCCGTTGCTCGCGCACATAGCCTTCAAACCCACTTCGAGCATTTCCAGAATGCAGAAAACATATAATTTCGCAGCAGGGAAGATGGATGATCTTTCAGCCTCCGGGCGGCACGACACATGCTTCGCGCTCCGCACCCCGGTGATAGTGGAGGCCCTTGCCGCGGTGGTTCTTGCAGACAATATTGTAAAATAAATCATAACATTATGGATAGAAAAGTTTTACTTATGATTCTTGACGGCTGGGGAGAAGGCCGTCATGACCATTCAAACGCAATCTACACCCAGGGAGCGCCCTTCATCGACTCCCTTCGTGCAAAATATCCCTTCGGACATCTTCAGGCGAGCGGCGAATATGTCGGCCTGCCTGACGGTCAGATGGGTAATTCCGAGGTCGGACACATGAACCTCGGCGCCGGACGCGTGGTATATCAGGACCTGGTCAAGATCAACATGGCCTGCCGCGACCATAAACTTCTCGAAAACAAGGAAATCCGCGCCGCCTACGAATATGTGAAGGCATCCGGAAAGAAACTCCATCTGATGGGACTCACCTCTATGGGCGGAGTCCATTCTTCAC
>JAKSKQ010000075.1 GCA_024401675.1 Bacteroidales bacterium
TCATGAGGGTTCTGACGAGTATGTCAAATGGAAAAAGTACATTCCTTCCGACAAGACATCATATTGGTCAGGTCCTGGCAATCCCGACAACAAGACAGTTCTAGAACCAGAGGATGACATCGCCCACGTAACATATGGCGGCAGTTGGCGTATCCCGACGATTGATGAATGGACTGAATTGAAAGAGAATTGCACATGGACTCGTTTCACACAAAACGGAGTCAAGATGTGGAGGGGTACGAGTAGTAAAGAAGGATTTACTGACAAATCTATTATCTTGCCCGAGGCCGGCGCACGTTTCTCCAATAGCTTATATTCAAGCGAATACCAGTCTTCGTCGCTTAATGTGGTATTCCCCCACAAAGCAGGGACTATGGGCCTCTATGGGGTAGACTTTGTTTTCTGTGGCACATGTGAACGTTGCTTTGGACTCCCTGTCCGTCCCGTCTTTTCCAAACAATGATTGATAAGTTCATATGCACAAAAGTGCAGTCTATAGAAATATGAGAAAATTAATAATAGCGGTTATCACGATTATTTTGCCTGTGGTCGCATCCGCACAGAATGTTCGCAGTGTGCGGGGTGTGGTTGTTGATGCCGGTGGACGCGCACTTCCCGCGGTTACGCTCAAAGTGGATGGATGCCAGGACGAATTCAAGACTGACAGGCTCGGCCGATTCGAAATTCAAGTGCCGTATGACAGCCGATACATTACTGCGAGTTTGGGCGGATATGTGTCCTCAACATCTGATCTGTCAGGCAGTTTCGTGATTGTCCGTATTCAGCCTGTCGCTTCATCATCCCAGTCGGTTCAGGTCGCAGTGTCCACCGCAACTGCAACAACAGTGGTGACTATGCCGGTCTCTTCCGGCACGCAGATGGGTGTATCAGAGGTGCCGGAGGCGTCTGGAGAACAAGTTTCAAGGCAAGAGCCCGTGCAAGATGGAGTTTTGGGAGTACGGAAGCAGTCCAAATATCTTGAAAAAGGATTTTACAACAGTTTCGACCTGTCCTATTCATGGAGCTTCAATCAGGGATGCGTGACTCATTCCAATATCGGAGTGCGTTACTATACGACTCTTCATCCCGTGGAAATCGCATATAATCTGGGTTATAAGTTTTCCGACTTTTTCACCTTGTATGCCGGTGCCGGTTTCAGTTACAATCTGAGATATGTCGATTGGTGCGACACTGTGGAAAGTTCCCTCTATCCTGATTTCAAGTCTCAGCCATGGGACATCCCGGTTCATCTTGGAATGAGATTTTCTTTCTGCTACGGAGCCGTCAGACCTTTCCTGATGCTTCAGGGAGGAATGTATGTGATGAATGTCGTTCCTGATTTTGAGGCTGGAGCCGGTGTGAGTTTCCTTACTGGCCGTCGCTCCGGATTCAATCTTGTCATCTCGGGAAGAAATGTGGTCTGGCCGCATTTCTCGGCATTCGTGTATAAAGGATTTCCGCTTACTATTGCTCCTACAGTTAAAATAGGTTACAATTTCTGAGTATGAAAAGAAGTGTATTGATTATTGCAGTTGCGTTACTCGCTTCTTGTACGAGAACCATACTTCCTGAAACAGACCATTCGGTTGAGGGATGTTGGGCGCATATCACTGCAGATTCTTATTCTGCAGACTACTATCTTAAATTCGAGATGGGGAAATGCTACACATACAAGTCATCTGCTCTGCATTATTACGATGAAAATTACATTTGGGGCTGCGGACCGGAGGATTTCAAACTGGTCTTCTCCGAGTATTATGCAATCAGGGACGGTTTCCTGCTGGTATCTTCTGCACAGGATGGAAGTGATGCTGTAAATCTCGGGAAAGTCTCTGTCAGAAATAATGTCATGACGGTGGATGAAAATACATATTACCGTCTTGACGGATGCACGGATACTGTCTCCCCGAAGTACTCTGTCAAGACAGTCACTCTCACTCCTTCCTCATTGACACTTAAAAAAGGAGAGGTCCGAACTCTAACTGCCGTAACTGCTCCCGAAGGAATTGTCAATCCGTCCATGACATGGAAGTCAGACAATCCGGAAATTGTGTGCGTAAACGGAATAGGCTGCATCAAGGCGTTGTCTGCCGGCACCGCCTGCATCATGGCTCAGGCCCCAAACGGTGTCTATGGAATCTGCAGGGTAACCGTAAATGAAAAATAGTATGAAAAGATACATCACAATCATATTTGCGTTTGCTGCACTGCTTTCTTCCTGCACTGTAACTGATTTACGCGACAACGCTCCTGTTCCCGACAAGGGCGAGCTCATTGACGGATCCTGGGCTCTGGTAGAGGAAGACAACCTTACCAGCACTGTGTACTCATTCCTTCAAGGCAAGATATTCATGTATGAATCAGCGGACAAGTACTATTATAAAGATGCGTCAATCTGGAATTGTCCTCCCGATGCTTTTGCACTCATTGACTGCGGACGTTTCCAAATCAAGGACGGATGCCTTTATGCAGGAGCCGGCAATCTGAATCTCGGTGAAATATCTGTTAACGGAGATACTTTGATTCTGAATTCCATCAGATACCTGAAATTATCCGGTTTTTCAGTGCCGATTCCCCACGATGACCAGAATCATGTGACATCCGTAAGACTTGAGAAACACGATGTGTTTATGAACAAGGGCGAATCTCTTTCTCTTGATGTTGACTTCGGCCCGAAGATGGCTGTTGACAGGAGGCTTGTCTGGCGCTCAAGCGCACCTTCCGTAGTGGATGTGGATGAAAACGGTTTGATTGTTGCGAAATCAGCATGCGACACTGCGGTTAATGTGATAGTTTCATCTTTCTTCCTTGAAAAATCGGACACCTGCCGAGTCTCGGTAATCAATATCTTGAGTAGCGATGGTACTGCCAACAGCTATATCGTGAACAGTGGCGGACGCTGCTGTTTCGATGCTTCTGTAAAGGGAAATTCTTCAGAGAAGACCGGAGTAGGCACATTCGCCGATGTGATCTGGGAAACTCTGTGCACTTCAAAATCACCGGTCAGATACTCTCTTGTCAAAGATTGCGAATACGACTGGCGTTCGGGCATGTTGTCATTCACAGCCGCTTCTTCGGTTTCCGGCAACGCTCTTGTGGCCCTTTTCGATAAGAACGGCGCCATTCTCTGGACCTGGCATATCTGGGTGGTTCCGGATTATGACCCGGCTACTGCTGCTCAGGAATATTACAATAACTCCGGAACCGTGATGGACCGCAATCTCGGTGCTCTTTCCGCCGATCCTGTTGCAGGTGATCTCACTCACGGACTTCTGTACCAGTGGGGAAGAAAGGATCCTTTTGTCCCCGGGGATATGGGAACTGCTTTTGACATGGATTTCCAGTGGCTCTTTGCCGAAGTTACCAAGGACACGGGCAATATACCATTCAGCATAGCATATCCAACCACTTTTCTGTCTGCTGCATCCGGGAGCGACTGGCTATATTATGAAGATGGGGAAGCCAGCGATTTTTCGAGATGGAAACCGTCCGAAAAGACAAAATATGATCCCTGCCCGCCAGGTTGGAGAATTCCTGACTATGAAATCTGGCGCAATGCCGCATCCGGTCAGACTGCCCCCAAGGTTAAGGAAAACGGAATAGATTTCAAAGGCTATTTCTCCGATGCCGCGGTCTGGTATCCCAAAGCAGGATGGATGGAGGGCGGACAGCCTGCCGCCGCATCTGGCGGACGTTACTGGGGCGCTGCGGATTCTTGCATTGAGCCTTTCCTGAGGCAGCAAATGTCAATAGATGCACAGAATAACTGTGGAATAGAAAATTGCAAACCGTTCTACGGATGCAGTGTAAGATGTGTCAAAGAGTGAAACAATGAAAACATTCAGAATATTACCAATCCTTGCGGCGGGGCTCCTTTCGTGCGCCTGCTCGCAGAAGACAGATTACTCCAATCTTTCTTCACTCAAAGGCCGGTGGTACTCCGCCTCGGCTCAGACGGCCCTTGTTGACAGATATGTCGATTTTTCCCGCGGATACATCACTACATACATGTCAGAAAAACCGTTTCCGGCTTCATCCGGCAAAGTTTTCAATTGTTCCGGGGACGATTTCTCGATTGTGTTCATGGAGCAGTATTCCATCGTGGACGGGTGCCTGATATCCGGACATCATAATTTCGGTCCCGTGTCAATTGACGGCGACATTCTCCGTATCGACAACAAAACCTACCATCGCCTCTCTGATTTTACATCCGAATGTTTCAGCACCATAGTACTGGATAAAAACACTGTGTTATGTCCGGCAGGTGGAGGGGTGGTGAAAGTACAGGTCCATGTGACTAATCCTGTGCTTGATTATCAGCGCGTTACGGTTTCCAACTGCCCTAAATGGGTGATCGGAATGACAGTCAGCGATTCCTATATTGAATTCCTGACCGGAGCTCTTCCTGCAGGGCAGTCCCGTCGCGACTCCATAGTTCTGAACTATCCGTTCAGTAAGGATGAAGTCATATATTTGGAACAAAAATAGGGAATTTTAAAAATTATACTTATATTTAGCAGTTTAATACTTTTGCCGAAATGGATGAAAAACTGAAAAACATTGCCGAATCGTTTGCCGAGGACAACTGTTCCGATGCAATTTATCCGGCCCATCTTTTCAAGGCAGTGCTTCACAAGGAAGCCGGCCTTGTCTCTTTCATCGAATCCAATCTTGACAAGGACTACTATTACCTTCAGGATTGGGCTGACGTCCAGATGCAGCTTGCACCGAAGGCCGTGCGTCCCATGAAGGGACTCGAACTCTCAAGCGAGAGTGAGGCTGTCCTCGATGAAGCTGAAAACTACAAGACCAAATTCGACCGTCAGGAGTGCGATGCCATCTGCATCCTCGCCGCTCTCGTGACTCCCGGAGTCGGTTTTTCTTTCGACGCTCTCAAGACTCTGCCTCTCGCTCCTTCCGAGATTTGCGACAAGGTCGGTGTCAGCGCCGATGCCGCCACTCCTGCATGGGAGCCGTCTGTTTCCGCCCCGAAAGGCAAGGGGACCGGCAAGGGCAACTATCTCGTTGACAAAGTAGCCGAAGCCCGCGAGGGCAAGCATTCCGCAGTCATCGGTTTCGAGAAGGAAACCGATATGATATGCGAGATCCTCGGTCGCAAATACAAAGCCAACCTCCTCATCACCGGTGATGCAGGAGTGGGCAAGACCAGCCTTCTCAACGCTTTCTTCAAGCGTCTTGCGGACGGCACCGTCCCCGAGTTCCTCAAGGGCTCCAGAGCACTCCAGCTCGACCTTGCTGCCCTTGGCGCCGATGCCTCATACAAAGGCGAGATATCCGACCGTTTCAAGAATGTGATCGATGAAATCGAATCGGTTCCCGGCACTATCCTCGTCATCGAGTCCATAGACAAGATTTTCGAGAAGCAGAGCGATATGAAGGGAGCCGCCGATATCCTCAAGGATGAAATTTCCAAGGGCAAACTCCTGCTTCTGTGCACCAGCACCATCGAGGGCTTCACAAAGAACATAGAAATCGACAAGGAAATGACTTCCAAAATCGAGAAGTTCAATGTCGATGAGCCCGATGCCAAGCTTACTCTCGAGATTCTCAAGGGCGCGATTGGGGCCTATGAGCAGTATCATAAACTTTCAATTCAGGACGAGGCGCTCGAAGAGTCCATCCGTCTTGCGAAACGCTACCTCACCGAGCGTTCGCTTCCGGATTCGGCCTTCGACCTGATCGACCGTGCCTTCTCCCACCTCAAGACCGAGAACGGCAAGGAGGGAGCCGCTGTCCGCAATGAGCTCGGATGCGAAGACCTTGCAGCCGTGATTGCTTCCCGCACCGGAGTTCCTATGGGAAAAGTCCAGACCCAGGAGCGTGACCGTCTCCTTGGAGGCGAGGATACCCTCAAACAGAGAGTCGTGGGGCAGGATATCGCAGTGAAGAAAGTGCTCGATGCAGTATTCGAATCCCGCGCCGGACTCAGCAAGAAAGGCCAGCCCATGGGCTCCTTCTTCTTCCTCGGCCCCACTGGAACCGGTAAGACAGAGCTTTCAAAGGCTCTCGCGGCCTTCCTCTTCGGAGACGAATCCGCACTCATCCGTTTCGATATGTCCGAATTCAAGGAAGAGCACTCAGTGGCTCTGCTCTACGGAGCGCCTCCGGGATATGTCGGCTATGAGGAAGGCGGTCTTCTGGTGAACAAGATCCGTCAGAACCCCTACTCTGTGGTCCTCTTCGATGAAATCGAGAAGGCACACAAGTCCGTGTTCGACCTCTTCCTCCAGATTCTCGACGAGGGCAAGCTCCACGACCGTCTCGGCCGCGTCGGAGATTTCTCCCACGCCTTGATTCTCTTCACATCCAATATCGGAAGCCAGTTCATCGTGGACAAGTTCTCAAAGGACGAAATCCCCCAGAGCAACGAACTTGTGGAAATCATGCAGAACTACTTCCGCCCCGAGTACCTGGCCCGTCTGTCTGAAATAGTGCCTTTCGCGCCTATTTCCGAAAAGACTGTCACCCGTATCTTCGATATCCACCTCAAGGGCCTCGTGAAACTTCTCGACGAGCAGGGTATCAAGTTCGAAATGCCTGATGATGTCAAGACCAAGGTGGCGATGAAGGATTTCAATCCCCAGCTCGGTGCGCGTCCCATCCTCGGAGTCATCCGCAAAGAGCTCCGCAATCCTCTTTCCAAGATGATTATCGGCGGCACGATCAAGGCAGGTGATACAGTGGTTGTCGGATTCGACGGCAACGCTCCCACATTCACGGTGAAACAATAATCATTAAATACCAGTATTATGGCAATCAAAGAAAATTTCATTTCAATGGCTCCCGATGAGGAGTCCAATGCAAAAGTCTCCCCGA
>JAKSKQ010000076.1 GCA_024401675.1 Bacteroidales bacterium
TGAGTCACGACTCCGATGCCCTGTCCTATTCTTTCTACAGATGCCTTGTCAATGAAGGACCAAACATCGTCGCTCTGCATATCGAGAACCTGATATTTGAGCGATGAACTGCCACAGTTGAGTACAAGAATTATCATAACTGAAAATAATATATATCAAAAAGACGAAAATTTTTCCGTGTCGGAAAGATTTACGTAAAAGCGACGCAAATATATGAAAAAAAAGCCATTCTTTGCAGACAAAAAATCAGACGACATGACAAAATGGACAAACGGGCTTTCAGCAGTTACCGCATTCGGCTTCGGGATAGCGGCAGCCTCGCTTTTCCTGCCCGATTGCTCCATGACCGGAAAATGTCTGGTCTCATCTGCGGCGGCAGCCTCAACCTGTGCCGCAGTCTTTCTGAGATCCAGAATCAGTGTATTGGCAATGCTTGTCTGCGCCGGAGCCTTCTGCTTCATTTCCGGAGGACTGATGCCGGATTTTGCCGTACCGGGCCCTCTGTCAGCGAAGTTCGAGGCCGGAAAATATGCTGTGGAAAGGGCCATTGACGCAGTTCCTTTCAGCAGCGAAGACCACCGCGCCATCACGAAGGCTCTGATTGCAGGGGACAAATCCGGCCTTACCCGCTCTGTGAAGAAAGATTTCAGGGATGCCGGCGCTGCGCATCTTCTCGCCCTGTCCGGACTGCATCTTGGAATCATATACACACTTGCAAGGTGGATACTGTCCTTCCTCGGAGGCTCCCGGGCCGCCGCAGCAGGGAGAAGTCTTCTCATAATGACAGTATCGGTCTCATACACCCTCATCACCGGAGCCTCCGCCTCCCTTTGCCGAGCCTGCCTTTTCATCTGGCTGAGCGAACTGTCCATCCTTCTCCAGAGACCGCAAAACCCCTGCTCGATACTGGGCACCGCCCTGCTCCTGCAACTTTCCATATCCCCGCAGTCAGTCCGCGACACTGGTTTCCAGTTGTCATACCTCGCTGTGGCCGGAATACTGACAGCTGGCCCGGTACTGTCATCTTGCTGGACGCTTTCCGGAGGAGGAGCACATTCACCGATGAAAAGAATATGGGACAGCGCATCAGTCAGCATATCAGCCCAACTGCTCACATGGCCGGTGGTGCTGCTGCGTTTCGGCACCTTCCCACGCCATTTTCTTCTCACAAACCTTCTCGCAATACCGGTCACGACAGCGCTCATAATCTCATGCATAACCGCTACAGGGCTGACCGCTATCGGACATTGTCCTCCATTCGTGGTGCGGGCGGCCGATTTTCTCTGCTCCCTGCTCCAATCGGTACTGCACATAATATCCACAATGTAATGGAACATATTATTCTGAATCACAGCAAGATGTTTAAAAAAGAAGACTGCGCGAACTGCGCCGCTTTCGCCAAGGCCATGACTCCCGGGATGGAAATGGAATGTTTCAATATATCCGGTTTCCAGGATGATTTTCTCATTGAAGGAGACGCATGGGCCTTCATCCGGAAATATATCCGCGCTCTGCACGAAGCAGACGCGCCTGTGTTCCACGAAAGTGTGCGGAGCCGGCGTCATCTCGCCCGGATTATAGGAAGCATCGTGTCCAAAGGCCTCCTCGGCTGGAGATTCTGGGGCCTGCCGCTGAGTTCTTCAGTGAACCGTTACAGCAGCGCCTGTTTCCTGCAGGGCGGTGCGGAGGACATTTTCAGGAATTACGTCACAGTCCGGGCGGCAGGCAGCGCGATTGTCAGATCGACCTTCAGAAGAAGGGCGGTTCTTCCGGAGAATTTCAAGATTGATATAGAGAATGGCAGGATTTCGCCTGAATGTATGTTCAATGATGAAAGATTCAGCCGCCTTCTGCGCTCGGCTCGGACAGGACGAAAGAAAATATTGGACGTGCGCTGTGTCAGCGGCTACGATTTCCTGTGCGGGATGTTCGACGACAAACCGGACGAAAAGCGCAGACGGCAGGCGGCGGCTCATTTATCCGGAATTTCGATGCGCAGGGGCTCAAGCATGGACTACACGATGCTGGGCATCAGCGAATGTGCCAGGATGGCTGTGATTGCGAAGGAGACCTTCGCTCTCGGATGCAGCGACATAGCAGTTATCATGAATGTGTCGAAAGAAGATGCGGCAGGACTGCTGGCCCTCGGGTATTCACTCCAGGGCGAGCCCAGGTGAAGTCCATGATGCCATCAGAGTGTCCGCAGCATAGACAAGACAAGCCTCCATCCCGGGCCGTGACAGCACGAAATCCCTTGCAGAATCGAGTCCAACGACCATGCAGTATGTAGCATAGGCATCTGCCTTCATCGCAGGAAAATCATCGGAGTCGAGGACTATTGTGGCGCTCAGAAGCGAATGCGACACGCTTTCCCCTGTCCTCGGGTCAATCGTATGGGAGATTTTCTTTCCGTCACGGTAATAGAATTTCCTGTAATTCCCGCTCGTGACCACTCCCCTGCCCTGGGCCGGCACACGGAAACGTCCCTGCAGAATGGCGCCGGGAGTGTTGTTGCCGTCTTTAGGAGCATCGATTCCTATGGTCCAGGAAGAAGCTGAAGGGTTCATTCCGCAGCAGTATATCTCCCCGCCCACATCAACCAGCATGGAAGTGCAGCCGCGTGACTTCAGCCAGGAGGCAATCAGATCGCAGGAATAACCCTGGGCCACTGCGTTGAAATTCAGACATATTCCGCCGCCGGAAGCCTCCGGGGATCCGAAACCGAATTTCTGGAAAAGGGCGCCTGCTGTAATATCCACCGCCGATGCAGTTTCTTCCTTTATGAGAATACTTCGGTTGTAAAGATCCCGGAAAAGAGGATTTTCCAGCGCCCCATCAAGGGAGATGTCGCCACGGTTCAGCCTTGAAGTCAGGGAAGAACTGTTATAAATGGAAAATGTGGTATCGACTGCGAGAAGTATGGAATCGCAAGAGGCCTTCACCTGTTCAGCCGGAAGAGAGTCACAGGAAAATTTCACAGAATATGTTCCTCCCTGCGCCTGTCCGCTCACAACATAATACTGTGCGTTACGGAAACAGCCACAGCAGCACAAAAGCAGGAGTACATAAGGAAGAAAACGTCTCATAGACACATGTATTTGTGCAAAGGTAGAGGATTTTTCAGGAAATTTGTTCATCTTTGTAGGATATATGAGAATTTTCAGACCATTTTCGATAATGCTCCGCGCCGCCATCGTAGTTCTGGCGGTGGTGCTTGCGGTTTCTTCGTGCAAGAAGAAAGAAGAGGAAAAGACGACTCCTACACTCGGAGGCAGCGTGGATTTCAGTTGTTCACAGTTCATCGGCCCCGGCGAGACAGTGGAGTTTCCCCGTCCGAAGGGCATCATCCATCAGGAAGGCAAGCCCTACGGGGTGAAGTGGATGGTCACCCCCGTCCCCATGAAGGAAGACCGGGTGTCGATATCCGAGGACGGCAGTGTGGACTCGCTGTTCAAATACACCTTCCCCGACTCTCTCGGCACATATACAGTCATTTGCAATGCTTTCGCATCCGGGTACTACAGCGTCTCCTCCACAAAAAAGGTGACCGTGGTCAAGGGCGGTTATGACGACGGGACTCTCCAGTACAGGGATATGCCCTCCTATGACGGCACCGACACCGATTCGAGGGATCAGGAAGTTTACAGGTACGTGAATATCGGAGGCATGAAATGGATGCAGCGCAATCTGCACTACGCCGGATTGGGCAAGCCTTATCAGGACTGCAAAGCGATGTGCGACGTCTCCGGAATGTTCTATAGTTGGGATGAAGCGATGAAAGCCTGTCCCCAGGGGTGGAAACTCCCCACACTCGAGCAGTGGAAGTCCGTGAAGGGAACCCTTGAAGGAGTTGCCGGAGATTTCCTCACCTTCGCAAGTTGTAATGGCGAGAACATCATGGAGTGGTGGCCGGATGTAAAAATAAACAATTCCACCAGGCTCAGCATCGTATTCTTCGGCTACAGCAACCTTTCCGCCGGAACCTTCGAAGGCATCGCGTCAAAAGCGGCGTTCTGGACCGCCGACAAGTTGGATGACAAGTATGCGAAGTACATCTACATTCTTGACAACCACACCGATATTCTGGAAGGCAAGGGAGATATTGAATCTTTCGGTGCGACAGTCCGCTGCGTAAGTGCCGACTAAGCCCCGCTCATCACCTCAAATCAGTCACAACCCACTGCGAAGAGGGATACTGTTTCATGTCAGGAGTGAATATCTCCTGAGGCAGAGATTCGTGGAACCTGAATGACGGGAACAGGATCTCCGTACTATTGCCGTCCGCGTCGGCATAAGAAGCGCTGACCGGCACCAGTTCACCTTTTGCCGCGGCATCCAGATCGTATGAAAAGGAAATGGAGCCTACAGGGATTTCCACTGCCTCTGTCTCAAGGGTGATTTCCTTGTTTCTGGTGTCTATCGTAGCGGCGGATTTGCCGTCATACATCATCACCGTGTCATCACAGACAAGTTTGAAGGCCGGCCAGTCCACAAGACAGACTCCTGTCACCTGACGAGGGCCATCCTGGACCACGAAGGCGAATTCGAGAGGAACCTTCCTTACGACTTCCCAGAAAGGGTCCTCCGCAAACAGGCTCAAAGGCAGTGACAGGAATGCGGCACAGAGCAATTTTTTCAATCCCGCAGTCCTCATGCCTGATTTTCAAGTTCGGACAGCAGATTGTCGAGATCGAAAGTATCCTTGACGAGTACCTCCCTCGGCTTCGAACCGACCTGGGGTCCCACTACTTTGGCGCCCTCGAGCTGGTCCATTATCCTGCCGGCACGGGCGTAGCCGACTCCCATCTGCCTCTGCAAGTCCGAAGTCGAACCCTTCTGGGTTGTGACAACCATACGGGCGGCCTCCTCGAACAGAGGGTCAAGTTTGCCCTTGTCGAAAGAAGATGCTCCGGATCCGGAAGATTCCTCTGTTTCTTTCGGGGGTTCGGGCAGGTAGTACGGGGTGCTGTAGTGCTCCCGGAAACCGGTCTGGGAACCGATGAACTTTGTGATAGCGGCTATCTCATCCATGCTGACAAAGGCGCACTGAGCCCTCTCGCACTCTACACCGGTAGAGAAAAGGAGGTCGCCGCGGCCGATAAGTTTCTCGGCTCCGGGAGCATCGATGATGATTCTGGAATCCATCAGAGAAGACACCCTGAAGGCTATCTTCACAGGGAAGTTGGACTTGATGGGGCCGGTGATGATATCCACTGAAGGACGCTGGGTGGCAATAATCATGTGGATACCGCAGGCACGTCCCTTGGCGGCAAGACGCACGATGCTCGTGGTGATCGAGCGGGCCACTGCCTTCGCCTCGGGTCCAAGGCCCGGTGAAAGAATAAGGTCGGCATACTCATCCACTATCACGACAAGATAAGGCAGATATCTATGCCCGAGGTCGGGACGGAGATAGCGGTTCTTGTATTTCTCGTTGTACTCGGTAAGCTTGTTGACACGGGCCTCCTTCATAAGGTTGTAGCGGCTGTCCATCTCGACAAGAAGCGAGCGAAGGGTCTCTTCAGCCCTCTTGGCATCGGTAACAACTATATTGTCGTTCTCTTCCTCCTCAGAGTTGGCGGGGATTGTGGCTATGTAATGTTTGGCAAGTTTGCGATATTCCTGGAATTCGACCATCTTCGGATCGACGAAGACGAATTTGAGTTCGGACGGATGTTTCGCATAAAGGAGCGAGGTGATTATCACATTCAGACCCACTGACTTACCCTGCTGAGTGGCACCGGCAACAAGAAGGTGAGGAGCGCTGCTGAGGTCGAAAGTCTTGACTGACTGGGTGAGAGTGTAGCCGAGCGCAATCGGGAGTTCCATCTTGCCGGAAGCATATTTCTCGTCGGCCAGGACAGCCCTGAGCGGCACAGTGGATGCCACGGCGTTGGGCACTTCGATACCGACAGAATCCTCAAGGATGGTAACCCTGACTCCCTTCACTCCCAGAGACATGGCAATATCCACTTCGCGGTTCTTCACCGAAGCGGCTGTAGCGCCCTGGGCCAGTTTCACCTTGTATAATGTCACAGTGGGGCCTTTCACTGCCGACACAGAATCCACACGGATGCGGAATGAGGCAAGCGTGGTGCGGATTTTAGTATTGTTGGATTCTATTTCAGACTGGGGTACATCGTGGATGGAACTCTTGTAGTCTTTAAGAAGATCGATAGGCGGGAACTTGTAATTCCTGGGTTCATCCCTAGTATCAATGCGGGGAAGTTCCGTGGGGGAAACTCCGAGATCCGGTCCCTCCACCACCTCCACGCTGCCGGATGACGTGTCTTCGCCTGAAGCCTGCGGTTCCGGCTCCGGAACGGGCTCCGGCTTGGTGGCCGCCGGACGCACCGGCTCGGGGATATCCGCTGTCATGGGGGCCTCAATCGGCTCCGGTTCTTCAAACAGATCCGGTCCCGCATTCTGCTCCGGTTCAGCAATCCGAGATCCCCTTGCAGAGGGGACTTCGGCTTCTTCGGACCGGGCATCAGGCCGTTTGGTGAACACCCTTTCTATCCAGAGAGAGAAAGACGGACTTGCACAGACGCCCCAGATGACAGCGAGAAGCAGCAGGACCAGTCCTGTGACGATTTTTCCTGTCAAAGTGCAGAGAAGTCCGGAAAGATATTTTCCAG
>JAKSKQ010000077.1 GCA_024401675.1 Bacteroidales bacterium
TGGAAAAGCATGGCTGATTATCAGCACCTTACGAAACGCAATGTGCGCGGACTCCCCAAAACAGCGAGTCCGAGCACATTTTCCGAAAAGCGTGGTTGATTATCAGCGCATTACGAAACGCAATGTGCGCGGACTCCCCAAAAAAGCGAGTCCGAGCACATTTTCGGAAAAGCACGGTTGATTATCAGCGCATTACGAAACGCAATGTGCGCGGACTCCCCAAAAAAGCGAGTCCGAGCACATTTTCGGAAAAGCATGGCTGATTATCAGCACCTTACGAAACGCAATGTGCGCGGACTCCACCAAAAAGCGAGTCCGAGCACATTTTCGGAAAAGCATGGCTGATTATCAGCGCATTACGAAACGCAATGTGCGCGGACTCCTCGAAAAAGCGAGTCCAAGCACATTTTCCGAAAAGCACGGCTGATTATCAGCGCATTACGAAACGCAATGTGCGCGGACTCCACCAAAAAGCGAGTCCGCGCACATAATTGCAGATTCGAGTACGGGCCCTAAAGCACCTTATACAGTCAGCGGGCCATCATACGGGCCATCATGCGGGCCCTTAATTCAACCTTACGCCTTGTGGCGGTTGAGGATGCAGAAGGGGCAGATGAGCATATAGGCAGCACAGGCGGCGATGATGATGAGGGAGCCGATCTGGCCGCCCATGGCATCTGAAAGGACACCTGTGAGGAAGCTCACGAGAGCGCCTCCGATGATACCGGTAATCATCAGTCCGGAAGCCTCATTCTCCGTGCCGGGAGCGGCTTTCATGGCCATTGACACCACCAGACCGAAGATGCAGGCCTCAAAGAAGCCCACAAGGCAGATGACGATGTACAGAGGCATCTTGCCGCTGATGAAGAAGAGGGCTGCAATCGCAAGGGCAAGACCTATGACATTCCACCTGAAGTACTTGAGGTCGGCAATCTTGGTCAGCATGAAGGCTGCAAGGAAGTTGCCGATGGTCTTGAAGAGGAAGAACCAACTGCTGGCGGTTCCGGCTGCGGTTGCATCGAGTCCGGCTTTCTCCTGAAGAAGCTTGGGTGAGGTCACATTCATTCCAACATCGATTCCGACTATGCAGAAAATGGCGAAGAAACATGCAAGAATATAGGGGTTCTTGAGGAGGGCGAAACTTTCACCGACCTTGGCGGCCTCATTTGCAGGAGATTCCTCAATCTTGGTAAATGCAAGCCAGAGAGTGCCGAGAACGGCAATCACGGAATATACGATGAGCACCGCATTCCATCCCCAGCCGGCAGCCACACACATGCCGATGATGTAGGGGCCGCTGAATGATGCCACTGCCTTGAGCACCTGGCCGGCAGTGATGCTGGTGGAAAGTTTATCCTTGCTGACAACATCTCCCATAAGGGGGTTCAGGGCAACCTGGATGACAGTGTTGCCGATTCCCATAAGGGCGAAGGCTGCAAGATAGACAGGAAGGCTGGCCTTGAGGACAATCGGGAGAAGCATGCCGATAATGGTAATCACATTGCTGAGCATCACGGCATTCTTGCGGCCGATTTTGTTCATCAGTATGGCTGTGGGCATGCTGAGGAAGAAGAACCAGACGAAAACTACGGAAGGAATCAGGTTGGCCATGGTGTTGGACAGGTTGAACTGGTCCTTGATCTGGGCGGTGGCGGCTCCCACAATGTCCGAGAATCCCATCACAAAGAATCCCAGAAGCACAGGAAGTACCGCAATTGTTGCTTTTTTCATATCAGTGATTGTAAATGTTATTTGTTGGTAATTTGCTGGATATAATCACATACGTCCCCGACAGTAGCGAACGGTGTGCTGTTCTCGAAGCGGATGGAGAATTTGTTCTCACACGCGAGGGCAAGCAGCATCATGGAAAGGGAATCGATGCCAAGTTGCTCGACAAGACGGGTTTCGAGAGTCACTGAAGAAAGGTCCGTCTTCGGACGGATTACGAGAATCACCTCCTTGAGGCCCTCGAAAATTTCATTCTGTGTCATTGTTGTATGATTTATTGATTTCTTGATACTTTAAGGCTGCCGGTTCTCTTGAAGTCCTCTTTCCTCACTACTACTTTGGCGATGCGGGCCATTGACGGGAGTGTCTCGTTGACCTTGGCCACAAGATCCTTCATATAGGCCTCGACTTCCTCGAAACTCTTGCCGGGGAAATAAGGCATGTTGGGCAGAATCTCTATGGAAATCACACTCTGACCGTTGACATTGTCCTCTTTTGCAAGACAGTCACGGACATGGGCGTCCTTGTAGAAGGGCGCCTCGATGGATTCAGGAGAGATGTTCTCGCCGTTGGAGAGGATGATGAGGTTCTTGATGCGGCCTACTATATAAAGGAAGCCTTCTTCATCGAAGCGGCCGAGGTCACCGGTCTTCACCCAGCCGTCTTCGGTAAGAGTGGCCTTGGTATTCTCGGGATCCTTGTAGTATCCGAGGAAGACATTGTCGCCGCGGAACCAGATTTCGCCGTCAACTATCTTAACCTCCTGACCGGGATAGATTTTACCCACAGAAGTAGGTCTGTTCACGATATCCGCGTTGCCTGATGTCAAGTTGGCACCCTCGGTCATACCGTAGCCGGCAAAAAGGGAGATTCCGAACTCGCCGAAAGCCTTGATGAGTCTGGGAGGCACATTGGCGGCACCTGAGATGACAGTCTTGAGCTGTCCGCCGAGGAACTGCACACCGTACATCTTGACAAGTCCGGCAAGAATTTCGCAGAGGCCGGGAACGAGCACGAGGCAGGTCGGACGGATCTGAGGAATCTTTCCGATTGTGGCCTTCATGTCTTCAGCCATGAAGTTGAGTCCGCCGGTGTAAAGCACTGACATCATTCCCCTGACCGCTCCGAACACATGGGAGAGAGGAAGCAGAAGAATGTAACGGTGCTGGGGTTCGATTACTCCGCCCGGCTGGAAGCAGCCGTTGAGGCCGCCGCGGGTCAGGGCGCGATGAGGCAGGACGACTCCCTTGGGAGCTCCGGTAGTGCCTCCGGTGAAGAAAATAGAGCAGGGATCCTCGGGCTTGACCTCAGTGACGGGAGCGGTCTCGGCAGCCATCGAATTGCTGGGATAAACCTTGCAACTTGTGACGGCCTGGGCCATGGGAGCGAACTCGTCGCGCACAAAAAGAGCCTCAACGTCAAACTTCATGCAAGATCCGACAAGTTGAGGCTGCTGGAGAGCTGAAGGGAGATTGATGGCGACATATCCTGCGGACATGACCGCCAGGAACATTTCCACAGCGTCGATGCTGTTCCTTTCAAATATCGCGACTTTGGCGCCTTTTGAAAGGTTCAAATCATAAAGGAATTTGCGACGGCGGGCAATCCTTTCGCACATTTGCGAGTAAGTATATGTGACCTCCATGTTGGAGATTGCCGGTCTGTCAGAGTACTTTGCTTCAATCCACTGCACGAACTGGGGAATGGTAGGAATGTATTCCAGCTGTTTGAGTTCTGCTTCGGAGAGCATGTCATGAAAATAATTTCCCATAATATTTCAGGTTAAAAATTGATTTGCCTTGCAATTTTTTTGCAATATCCGGTAAAGGTAGAATTTTTTATCTACATTTGCAACGCTAAAACTTGACTTATGAAACCATCTATCAAAGAGGTCAGGGGCCGCAAGGACCTTGTCCGTTTCATTGATTTTCCCGAAAAACTATATTCCGGAGTGCCCCAGTGGGTTCCCGCGCTCCGTTCGGATGAGTTTACCAACTTCAATCCGAAGAAGAACGGAGCCTATGAATACTGCGAATCCGCCCAGTATCTGGCATTGGATGAAAAAGGCGATGTAGTAGGAAGAGTGGCGGCGATCATCAACCATCAGGCAAACAAGGTATGGAACACCGCGACGGTGAGATTCGGCTGGCTGGATTTCATCGAGGACAGGGATGTCCTGGAGGCGCTTCTGGACACGGTGGCCCAGTGGGGCCGTGCACACGGATGCAACGAGATGAAAGGCCCCCTCGGGTTCACTGATATGGATAAGGAGGGCTCCCTGGTGGAAGGATATGAGCATCTCTCCCCTTTCACATGCCTTTACAACTATCCCTATTATGACAGGTTGCTTTCCGAACTCGGATTCGACAAGGATGTGGACTGGACACAGAAGATTGTGGACATTCCAGCCGTTCTCCCGGACAGTTTCAAGTTCTGCGACCAGATAAGGGAGCGCTTCGGCATCAGATGCGCGCAGCCGAAATCAGTATGGGAACTGAACCGGAAATACGGCAAGAGCATTTTCCACATGTACAATGAGACTTTCGTGCCGCTGTTCGAATTCGCACCGCTCACCGACAAGCAGATAGACATGTACCTGTCCACATACGTCCCTATTCTGGACAAGGATTTCGTGGCGGTGGTGGTCGATGAGCACGACAATCCAGTGGGATTCGCATTCTGCGTGCCGTCGCTGTCGAAGGCGGTCAAGAAATCCCGCGGACGTCTTCTGCCAGAGGGTGTATTCAGGATTCTGCATGCTCTCAAGCACAATGACACCCTGGAGGCTCTCATGATAGGTGTGCTTCCCGAATATCAGGGCAAAGGTGCCGCTCTCCTGCTGCTGGAATATGTCCACAAGAGTTGCATCAGGCGCGGCATCAAGACCATGATAATGAATCCGCAGCTTGAGACCAACACAAAAGTCCAGACTTTGTTCGACATCTACGAGACAAAGCCTTTCATGCGCCGCCGCTGCTACCGCAAGGCGCTATAATCCAAGAAAAGGCCGGGATTCTCAGAGAATGCGGCCGTCGCATACAGTGTATTTGACCACCGATGAATCGGCGGCATATACCCAGTCGCTCACCAGGTCGTGAAGCGGGGTGAACCTGTCAGAGTTAAGATCGACAAGCACGAAATCGGCACATTTGCCTTTCTCAATGACTCCGGCATCGATTCCGAAAGCACTGGCGCCTCCGACTGTGGCCCATTTCATTATTTCCTTGGCGGGAAGCAGAGTGGTGTCACCGACATTGAAGATGGCCTGACCGTCGTAAGAGACACATTTCGCGAGCAGCGATGCGAATTTCATCTCCTCGCGAAGGTCGAGATTGTTGTTGGAAGACGCGCCGTCGGTGCCGAGACTCATCTTGACTCCGGAGCGGATGGCAAGCTCGTAGGGGAAGCGTCCGCTGCCGAGTTTCATGTTCGAGCACGGGCAATGGGATACGGTAACCCCGGTCCTGGCGAGGATATCCCATTCCTCCTCATCGACATGCACGCAGTGCGCGGCGATGACATCGGGGCCGAGCAGTCCTATCGAGTCGAGATAGCGAACCGGCGTCATTCCGGTAGCCTTCAGGCAGTCATCGACTTCGCGGCGGGTCTCGCTGACATGGATATGTATTTTCAGGCCATGATTCCTGGCGAATTCAGCACAGTCCATAAGACGCTGACGGCCCACACAATAGACACTGTGCGGGGCCATGACAAGGGATATGCGTCCTCCGGTAGGATCCTTGAAGGTGCGCACGAATTCCTTCTTGCTTTCTGTCTGTGCGAGAGAGTGGTTGTCCATGACGGTGATGCCGATAGCGGCCCTCATCCCGGAAGCGGCCACCGCCTCGATGGTCTCCTCGATCTCGAAGTACATGTCGTTGAAAAAGACAGTACCGCTGCCTTTCATTTCACGGACTGCAATCTCACTCCCCTTCCTGATATCGGAGGCGGTGAGCTTGGCCTCATAGGGCCAGATATACTCCTGAAGCCAGCGCTGGAGGGGAAGATCGTCACCATAACCGCGCAGGAGAGTCATCGCCGCATGGGTATGGGTGTTATAAAGAGCCGGAAGGATGGCGAGCCCATCCGCTTCCAGAACTTCGGATTCGGGATAGCCGGCACAGGCTTCGGAGGGCACATCAAGATCGGCGAAACGCCCGCCTGTCACAAGGACATTGGACTTCCGGCCGTCCGGAAGGATAACATTTCTTATCAGCATTTTACTCTACAATTTCCATTGTCTGGCCTTTAGTCTTCACTTTGGAGGCCTTGACCTTCTTTTCGCGCTTGGGAGTCGCGTGGGCATTCTGAGAGTGACCGATTGTGACGGACAGTCCGATTGTCGCAAGGTATCTTGAACCGTTAAGAGGCAGGGACAGTTTGACAGGCAGAGGCTGGTCCTTGATTGCAATCGCGTAGGGCTTGGTGACCTGTCCCATATAGGACTCGATACCGGCGTGGATGTTGAGTATTGCGACATTGAGTGTGACTCCCGCTCCCCATGTCGCTCCGTAGGTATTGTAGCCCACATTTCCTGTGAGGCAGAACCAGTTGACAGGAAGAATGGTCAGACCGACACGGCCTTCAAGAAAATGGAACCTGGTGTCGGTATGGTACATGAAAGTACCTCTGACGCTGAGCTTTTTGTAGAAGGGCATGGCGTACTTCACTCCGGCGTTGACAGT
>JAKSKQ010000078.1 GCA_024401675.1 Bacteroidales bacterium
CGAATTCATATACACCGGCATAGCCGCCGACAATGAGTCTCTTGAGGTAGAGTTCGTTGGCTATGCGAAGGTACAGGGGAATGTCGAGGGCGTTGTGGTGAGTGACGAAAGGACGGGCGGTGGCGCCGCCGGGGATGCCCTGGAGAATAGGGGTCTCGACCTCGAGACAGCCGGCTTCGTTGAAGTACTGCCTCATGGTGGCTATCATCTTGCTCCTCTTGATGAAAGTGTCGCGCACGGAAGGGTTGACGATGAGATCGACATATCTCTGGCGATATTTCATCTCGGGGTCGTTGAATGCGTCGTGGACTTTTCCGTCAGCATCCTCCTTCACGACCGGAAGTACCCTGAGGGACTTGCTCAGCACTGTAAGTTCCTTCACATGCACTGAAAGTTCTCCTGTCTTGGTTATGAACACGAAACCCTTGACACCGATGATGTCACCGATATCCAGCAGTTTCTTGAACACGGTGTTGTATATAGTCTTGTCCTCGCCGGGGCAGATCTCGTCACGGTTGAGATAAAGCTGGATTCTGCCGGCCTCATCCTGCAGGACCGCGAAAGATGCGGCGCCCATGATGCGGCGGGACATGAGCCTTCCCGCGATGCAGACATCCTGAAGATTGTTTTCCTCAGGTTTGAACTGCTGCCTGATTCCATTGGAATTGATATTCACCGGATAGAGCGGTGCGGGATAGGGATTGATGCCGAGGGAGCGGAGCTGGCGCAGAGATTCGCGCCTTCCGAGCTCCTGTTCATTGAGATTGGTTTCCATATAGTGATTTGCGTTTTTCCATTCGGGACCGCAAAAATAGGAAAATTCTTTAGAATTTGAAATGAAATGAGTATCTTTGCAGGATATGGCGTCAGATAAAAAATGGTTGGTACATACTCCGTCCGACACGGAGGCAGTTGACAGGTTGACTTCCGAACTTGGAATCGACCGTGTACTGGCGTCCCTTCTGGTCCAGCGCGGAATCACCACTTTCCAGCAGTCACGCGATTTCTTCCGTCCCTCCCTGGACAACCTTCACGACCCTTTCCTGATGAAGGACATGGACAAGGCGGTGGAAAGGCTTCACAGAGCCGTGGAGTCCGGTGAGAAAATCCTCGTATATGGGGATTACGATGTGGACGGAACCACCGCGGTGTCGCTCGTGTATTCCTTCCTGAAGGACCTCACCCCGAATGTAGGCTTCTATGTGCCGGACCGCTATGACGAAGGTTACGGCGTCTCCTACAAGGGCATAGACTGGGCCTTTGAGGGAGGTTTCACCCTGATTATCACCCTCGACTGCGGAATCAAGGCCATCGAGAAAGTGGAATACGCGGCTCAGAAGGGCATTGACGTGATAATCTGCGACCACCACTTCCCGGACGAAACCCTTCCGGCGGCAGTTGCGGTGCTTGACCCCAAGAGAGAGGACTGCCACTACCCGTTCGACGACTTGTCCGGCTGCGGAGTCGGATTCAAACTGGTTCAGGCTTACGCGCAGCACCTCGGCATCTCCTTCGAAGAGAAGCTGGTCCCCCTGCTGGACCTTCTTGCAGTCAGCATAGCCGCCGACCTCGTGAGCGTGATGGGCGAGAACAGGATTCTCGCACACTACGGTCTGAAACGCATCAACGAAAATCCCCGCAAGGGGCTTCAGGCCATGATAGCCATCACCGGTCTGGACCCTCAGCACATAACCATAGACGACATAGTTTTCAAAATAGGGCCGCGCATCAACGCCGCAGGGCGCATGGAGTCCGGACGCATTGCAGTCGAACTTCTCATCGCCCGGACCGACGAGGACGCCTTCAACGCCGCGAACCTCATCAACGAACACAATACCGCGCGTAAGAACAAGGACCGCGAGACCACCCAGGAAGCCATAGAAATGGTCCAGAGCGGCAGGAGCCTTGCCTACGAGAATTGCACTATAGTTTATAATCCATCATGGCACAAGGGAATAGTCGGGATTGTGGCTTCGAGACTTGTCGAGGCATTCTACAAGCCCACCGTTGTTTTCACCAAGAGCAACGGAATGGTGACCGGATCGGCGAGAAGCATCGCCGGATTCGACCTGTACCAGGCGATTGAAAGCTGCTCCGATATTCTGGAAAATTTCGGAGGCCACCTATATGCGGCCGGGCTCACCCTCAAGGAAGAGAATCTTCCCGAGTTCTGCGCCCGGATGGAGAAATTCGCTGCCGGGAAGGTTAATCCTCAGATGCTGACTCCTGTGGTCGATGTCGATGCCGAACTTGATTTCTCCAGCATCACCCCCAAGTTCATCCGCATCCTCAAGCAGTTCCAGCCCTTCGGTCCCGAGAACTCCGCGCCGGTGTTCCTCACCAATAATGTCTATGACAACGGTTCCGTCCGCAAAGTCGGCTCCGACGGAGGTCACCTGAAGCTCGAACTCATCCAGGAGTCACAGCCATACCACCATATTGCAGCCATTGCTTTCAACATGCCGCAGTTCTACGACCACCTCCACCAGGGCAATCCGGTGGATGTGTGCTACAGCATAGTTGAGAACTATTACAGAGGCGCTGTCACAGTACAGCTCCGCGTCAAGGATCTTCGCGAATGCGATGAAGATGTAATTTAACAAAGATTTTTCAATGTCAAGAAACAGACACGGCCGGCACGGAAGGAGAAGAGATGAGAAGCCAAGAACCATCCGGGAAGTTGTCGGGAAGGTAATGATGGCCCGAGAAGGCTTCGCTTTCGTAAGGGAGAACGACAAGACGGATTCAGAAGAAGACATATTCATAAAGGCCAATCTGCTGCTCGGCGCACTTAACGAAGATATCGTGCGTGTGGCGATTTTCGCCTCCAATTCACCGAAGCACAAGCGGGAAGGACGGGTGGTGGAGATTCTGGAGCGCTCCCGCAAGCCTTTTGTGGGCATATTCCATCTTGCCAACGGACAGGCCTGGGTGCTCATGCAGAGCAAGGTCATGCCTTACGACATACGGCTGAACCCGAAAACGGACTTCAATGCCCTCGGGGCCCGGCAGGGTATGAAAGTGGCCGCCCTTGTGGACAGTTGGGAAAAGGGAACCGAGGCTCCGGCGGGACACATTGTGGATGTACTCGGATATCCCGGGGAGAACGAGACCGAGATGCACTCAATTCTCGCCGAATTCGGCCTGCCATACAAATTCCCCGAAGATGTGGTCCGTGAGGCCGGGAGCATCAGCGCCTCGCTCTCCCCTGCCGATATTGCCTCCCGAAGGGATTTCCGCAAGACACTCACTTTCACCATAGATCCCTCCGATGCTAAGGATTTCGACGATGCCCTGTCCCTGAAAGAACTTCCGGACGGGAAGGTTGAGGTCGGCGTGCATATTGCCGATGTGACTCACTATGTCACTCCCGGCTCCCTTGTGGACCGCGAGGCATCCCAAAGGTCCACTTCCGTTTATCTTGTGGACCGCACGGTTCCCATGCTTCCGGAAAAGCTCTGCAACGATTTGTGTTCGCTCCGTCCGCACGAGGACAAACTGACATTCTCCGCCGTGTTCGTTCTGGACGAGAAGGCGCATGTGACCGACCGCTGGTTCGGCCGGACTATGATAAATTCCGACTGCAGGCTTTGCTACGAGGAGGCATGGAAAGCGATTACAGACGACAATGCCGAAGGTGAAGTTGCCGCCGCCCTGAAAACCCTCAACGTCCTTGCCGGAAAACTCCGTTCACGCCGTTTCGAATCCGGTGCCATAAACTTCGACCGTCCCGAAATCAAGGTCATTGTCGATGATAAGGGCCGTCCGGTGGATGTCGTGAAGAAGGAAAGCAACGACGCCAATTTCCTCATTGAAGAGTTCATGCTGCTGGCAAACCGCGAAGTGGCGGCATTTGTGTCGAAGCGCTTCAAAGTACCGATGGTTTATCGTGTCCACGACAAGCCGAATCCCGACAAGGTCAAAGTTCTGAAGATGTTCGCCAAAGGTATCGGAATCAAGATGGGCGATGTGGAAGACCCCGCCAATGTGGCACGCAGCATCAACGCAATGCTCACCAAGGCGAAAGGGACTCCTCAATGCGAGGCTCTCGAACAGCTTGCCATCCGTTCGATGGCCAAGGCGGTTTACAGTTCCGAAAACATCGGCCACTACGGCCTGGCCTTCGATTTCTACACACATTTCACATCTCCGATCAGGAGATATCCTGATATGATGGTGCACCGCATCCTGGCCCACTGCCTTCAGGGCAATGGCAGCGCGTGGCAGGAAGATTCCCTCTCCAATGCGTGCAAATGGGCTTCAGATCGTGAGACAGTGGCTGCGGAAGCTGAAAGGGCCAGCATCAAATACAAGATAGTCGAATTCATGAAGGACAAGGTCGGCTGCGAATATGAAGGCCGCATATCCGGACTTACCGAATGGGGCATGTATGTCGCAATCGACGGCTCCGGAATCGAAGGAATGGTGCCACTGCGCTGCATCAGGAAGGATTTCTTCGAATTCGATGAAAAAAGATACAGGCTTGTCGGAAGGACAACGCACAAGATATACAGGATGTCGGACCCGGTCCGCATCAAGGTCACAAGAGCCGATGTGGACTCATCACTTTTAGATTTTGAATTGATATGAATTTAGCAACAGTACTCTCAGCAATACTGACACTCCTCGCAGGTGTCGGCGTTTTTCTCATAGCCTGCCAGATGATGAGCAACAACCTTGAGTCCCTCGGGTCCTCCAAACTCAAGAGCATGTTCTCATCAGTATCCAGGAACAAACTTGCCGGAGTCGGGATAGGAGCCCTTGGAGCCGCGACAATCCATAGTTCGGGCGCAGTATCGGTGATGATCATAGGCTTTGTCAATGCCGGCATCATGTCCCTCACACAAGCCGCCACAATGATATTCGGAGCCAATATCGGCACCACCATCACGGCTCAGATAATCGCTCTCGGCATGTTCGGAAGCGGTCCGATAACCACCACTGTGCTCTTCTCGGCCTGCGCCGGAGTCGGAGCCTTCATGAGTCTGTTCTGCAAGAAGGAATCCCTTGTGAAAACAGGCGGAGTGCTCGCCGGTTTCGGAACCCTGTTCGTAGCCCTGAACATCATGAGCACTTCAATGGCGGAGTTCGCACAGCAGGATTCAGTCAAGGTGTTCCTCGCCACAATAAGCAATCCCATACTCCTGGTACTGATCGGTCTGCTTTTCACCGCCATTCTCCAAAGTTCCACCGTCATCACATCCATAGCCATTGCCATGGTCTTCACCGGCCTGATCAACCTCGACCAAGGCATCTATATGACTATGGGGTCGAACATCGGTTCCTGCGTAGTGGCCATGATAGCCGGACTGACAAGCGGCAAGAACGCGAAGCGCACCGCCCTCATCCATCTTTTCTTCAATGTCAGCGGAGTGGTGATTTTCATGCTGATAGCCCTGCTGATGAATATTTTCTCTTCAGGTACGGTAAGTTTCGGCACCATATTCGACAAACTTTTCCCGGGAGTACCACAGACGCAGCTTGCAATGTTCCACACATTCTTCAATGTGGTCACGGTGGTAATAATGCTGCCGCTTACAAGCGCACTTGTGTCATTGGTTGTGAATCTTGTGCCTGAAGATTCCGGGGATATGCTTGAAAAGAAAGGGCCGCATGTCTATTATATTGATGAGAAAATGCTCCTCACGCCGCCAGTGGCCGTCCTTCAGGCCAAGAACGAAATCATCAACATGGCGGAGATCGCTCGCGGCAATTTCAATCTGTCGCTCAATATTCTCACCAAACTGGACCTGTCCCGCAAGGATACATTTGCAGCGAACGAGGAGGAAATCAATTTCCTCAATCACGAGCTGGTGAGTTTCATTGTCAAGCTCAGCAATTCAAGTCTGAGCAACCACGACCACAATTTCGTGTCTTCTGCAATAAAAGTGATTTCAGACATCGAAAGAATCGGTGACTACGCCGAGAACATAGTCGAGTACGCCGAACTGCTTGGAGAAAGCGGAGCAAGGCTTTCCCAGGTGGCCATTGTAGAAATCGAAGGAGTCCGAGACCTTGTGGAGCACCTTTATCAGGAAGCCATCAAGGCATTCACCGACGAGGATTTCGATGCGCTTGCGCGCGCAAATGAAATAGAGGACAGAATCGACATTTACACCAAGGCAATGGAGAACAACCATCTGAACCGTCTTGCCGATGGTGTCTGCCATCCCGAAGCCGGTGCGCAGTACATATCCCTCGCCAGCAATGTCGAGAGAATCGCCGACCACCTCATCAATGTGGCCAAATCCATCGGCCG
>JAKSKQ010000079.1 GCA_024401675.1 Bacteroidales bacterium
CCGGACCTGTGCTGTGTGAGGGTATTGAGGCTGAACTTGCCTTTGCCGGTCTGCGGGGCCGGGTTGAGTGCTATGCTCTCGATCCGGACGGAAACAGGACTGCTCAGGTGAATGTATCAGAAAGTCCTGCAGGAGAGGCCGTCGTGAAGATAGGCCCGAAGTATCGTACAGTGTGGTACGAGTTGATAGTCAAACAAAAAGAAAATTAGAATATGAAGAGGACGTTATTTGCAGCAGTTGTGGCCCTTGCGCTTTCTTCGCCGGGACTGGTCGCCTCGGATGTCGCGAAGGACACTCTCGGGATGGCAAAGTCCGTTGCACGAAGTACTGCCTCCCTGCTCTCGGGAGAGGTGTCCGGAGTCAGGGTTTCATCTCTGGACGGAAGTCTCTCAGGAGTACAGAGCGTTCTTGTAAGGGGTTTGAACACGCTCAGAGGGGACTCCCAGCCTATATGGATAGTTGATGGGGTGGTCCTTTCCCCCTCCGCATTTGAAAACCGTGACCTTTTCTTCAGGTCAGATTATACCGGCAGCGCTTACACCGCACCGAAAGACAATATGAACTGGCTCAACTCCTATGAGGTTGAATCCATACAGGTAATCAAGGATATGTCGGAAGCCGGCAAATACGGAGTCTGGGGTGCAAACGGTGTTATCATAGTCACAACCCGCAAGGCTCGTGGGGGACGCGCTCTGAATGTGCACCTCAATTCCAATGCGGGAGTGGATTTCCGCCCGAAGGCGGGGGATGCTTTCCGAAGTTCTTTCTTCCACAATCACGACCTCGGCATCGACGGCAGCTCCGGCAATAATTCCACATACAAGATATCCGGATTCTTCCGCAGCAACGACGGTACGGTGAAAGGGGAGACGGACCGTTCCCTGGGTCTGGCCGTCGGGTTCGAGACTATGGCCAACAAGACCTTCAAGTTCGGTCTCAACTCTTTCCTGGGTTATGACAAGTCGTCATCCTCTTATGGAACCAACTGCATAGGCGCCACTTCCGCTATGATAGTATCACGCTATCCGACATCGTTCTCAGTTGACACGGTTCAGGGATGGCTGGACGATTATGATGATGACTCCGAGTCCATGCGGAGCGCAAGTTCGGTCTATCTCAAGATAGATTTTCTTCCCGGTTTCTTCCTGAAACTCACCGGCGGAGTCGATTACCAGAACCAGAACCGCATCGTATGGTTCGGTGACTCCACTGCATTCGGACACAAGGTCGGCGGTGCGGCCGGTGTGCTTAACAATTCGCTGTTGAACTACAATACGGGCGCGCAACTGGAATTTACCCGCAATTTTGCGTCTCATCACCATTTAGAGGCAGGCCTGGCGTTTGATTTCACAGGCAGTTTCAACCGCACCAATGCCATGTGCGCCTCCAATTTCGACCTTCCTTACCTGCGCGGCAAGGGACTGTCCGCCTCCACAGGCGGGAAACGTATCCGCAAGTTTTCGAGAACATTCAATCACCTGGGCTACATGGCACATGTGGACTATGACTACAAGGGCATGTTCGGCGCAGGCGGAAGTTTCCGCATGGATCACAACATGAAGTACAGGACCCCGGCCCTGATGAGTCCGACTGCAAATGCTTTTGTGGATTTCAGAAAGATATTCCTTCCTCAGAGCAAGGTCTTGTCGGAACTGAAGATAAGCGGCGGCTGGGGAACAGCTTCAAGAGAATATGATCTTCCGTACGAATACTTGAATTACTATATATTGAATGTACCCGCGATAGAATCCAAGGCTGATTACTATTACAACGGTCTGAATACACTAAGGAGCAGCGAGTACAACGTAGGTCTGAAAGCAGGCTTTTTGTCGGGACGCTTCAGTCTGGGCGTGAAATACTACAGCAAGTCCACCGATGACGCATTCCGTGTGATGAGCGACCTTAAGATTGTGGACAAGCTGTACGACAAGGCCGACGGATGGAAAATGACTCAGGAGAGGCATACCTGCATAGGTAACAGCGGATTCGAGTTCGATATCGAACTGGGACTTGTCCGCAGCAAGAATGTGAACTGGACTCTCGGAGCCAACCTTTCAAGGAATATAAACCGTATTGTCAGCATCGATGATCTGGATGGCACCGATGCCGGGATAGTCAAGGGCTTCTACCTTGCCGGCCAGCAGGCCGGATGCGCTGTCAGCGGAAACTGCATTCCAAAGATTTCGGGAGCCATGGACACCAGAGTTGAATTCTATGGCGCAACTTTGGACTTGAAATTGTCCGGAGCGTCGGATTTTGAAATTCTCAACGCAAATTATATTCTCAAGTATCCTCAGAACATACTTTCGGAGGAAATGTTCGAAAAGGGCGACTATCTCCGGCTGGATCGCTTGGGAGTGTCCTACCTGATTCCGCTGAAAAGCAGAGCCGTCAAGGAATTGAGGGTGAACGCGGCAGGACATAACCTGTTCACATTCACCAAGTACAGCGGATGGAATCCTGACGTGAACAGTTACGGCATTTACGCGCGCTGTGCCGGTGCGGATTACGGATCCTACCCGCTCCCGCGCAGTTTTGTCTTCGGTGTAAACCTTAAATTCTGAACGCGATGAAAAAGATTGTCACAATTCTTATATGTGTACTGGCAGCGACAGTTGCGTTCGCCCAGAGCCGGTTTACTGTAGAGGGTACTGTCAGGGATTCTTACGGGGAACCTCTCGTCGGAGCATCGGTCCTTATCGATGGAACGGCCACCGGCACAATGACTGACATTGACGGAAACTACACTATCAATATATATGCTGATGACGCCACCGATGTAAAACTGGTGTATTCCTGCCTCTCGTTCCAGTCCAAAACCGAGGTCGTGGGCAATCGGACGGTCATCGATGTCGTCCTGCAGGAAGATTACGAACAATTAGAGGATGTCGTGCTTATCGGCTATGGCGCCATGAAGAAAAGTGACTTGACAGGTTCGGTCACTTCGGTGAAGGTGGATGAAATGCAGGCCGCACAAAGCGGGTCTCTGGACCAGCTCCTTCAAGGACGTGCTGCCGGTGTCCAGGTCGTTTCCACCAGTTCGGCTCCGGATGCCGCATCCAACATAATCGTCCGAGGAGCCAGTTCCTTCAATACGGGCTCCCAACCACTGTTTGTAGTGGACGGAGTTATCATGAACACTTCCTCCGATGCAACTGTAGGTTCTCATGGAGGCGAGAACAGCGGCCTTGATCAGGATACCAACGGTCTCATGGGTATAAACCCTCAGGACATAGAATCCATGGAGGTCCTCAAGGACGCTTCGGCAACCGCCATCTACGGTTCTGAAGGAGCCAATGGTGTCATCCTTATCACCACCCGCAGCGCCGCCCAGGAGAAGCCGATGATAAATTTCACCGCCGGAGTCAGTGTGAGCAACATCTACAAGAAGTTCGAACTTCTCGATGCCGAAGGGTTCAAGCACTATCTTCGCCAGAAAGGTGTTTCGGAGACTTCCACTTACTATACTCCGTTCACCACCGGGATTGAGGAAGGCAAGTATGTCGAGGAGGACTGGCAGGACTACACGACTCGTGTAGCCATCACCCAGCGTTACTATTTCACCATTTCAGGCCGTCCCAACAATACCAATTACCTGTTCTCACTCGGATATCACGGAAATTCCGGCATCGTCAAGGGAACCGGTTACCAGAACCCCACAATGAGACTGAATCTTGACCGCAAGATAGGCAAACTGACCATCGGTACCAAGACCTCGCTTTCATTCCTCCGCTCGGAGATGACACAGGGAGTAGGCTCTACCATTGCCCAGAATCCTTCATCCTCACTTGTGATGAGTATGCTTATGTCCAGACCTGTCCGCAAACTGGTTGAATATGACGAAGAGGGGGCGGAAATAGTGGATCAGGACGCCCCGATGGCCGGTCCGGACAGATGGCTCACCGATTTCCAGAGTTTCAGAAATGAATTCCGGGTCACTTCGAGCCTCTTCGGAGAATACAAGATACTGCCCTGGCTTTCCGTCAAGTCCACCTTCGGAATAGACTACCGTACCACAGAGCAGAGCAAGTTCAAATCCCGCCGCATCAACATGCAGGCGACAGGCTCCAACGGGGCTGTCACCCACATAGACCGCATGAACTGGAACTGGGACAACCTTATCATGACAAACAACTGGTTCGGCAAAGATCACCTCACAGTGACTCTCGGACAAAGTGCTTCCAAACGTTCTGCAATGACACAGACGGTCGAAGGAGTCAACATAGAACAGTGGAAGGCGATGATCAACTCCCTGAACTCGACTCCCACCAACTTCTTCGTGTATTCGGAGAACTACAACCAGCTGCTCTCATTCTTCGCCAGGGTCATGTACGCCTACCACGAGCGTTATATCATCACGGCGACCTACCGTATCGATGGTTCTTCCCGCTTTTCCGGCAAAAACAAATGGGCCAGTTTCCCTTCATTCGCTTTCGCCTGGAGACTGAGCAATGAGCCATGGTTCCAGTCCTCCGTCATATCTTCCGCAAAACTCAGGCTCGGATGGGGTATGGTCGGAAACCAGGCCATTCCGTCCTACCAGACAATGAACAGGTACACCACGGCTTCGGTCGCAACCCATGACACTGACACGCATCAGATGATATCCATTTCGTCCCTGAACCTTCCGAATATGGATCTCAAATGGGAGACCACCACTCAGTACAATGCCGGTTTTGACATTGAGCTTTTCAAGGGACGTATCGCCCTGGGCATCGACGCCTACTACAAGCACACCAAGGATCTTCTCCAGACAAGGATAATGGCCGGTTCGGCAGGCATTTACAATCCTTATGTCAATATGGGATCCATTTCGAACAAAGGTTTCGAACTCACATTGTCAGCCGTTCCCGTCGCCAGGAAAAACTGGGAGTGGACGATAGGCGGCAACTTCACACTCAACAGGAACAAAATCACTTCGATAGACCCCAACGGTTCGAGCCGCGGAAGCCTGTGCCTCTACAGGAATGATCCGACATCTTATGAAGTGGATTACTTCACCGGCTCCAATCTCTCCGGCGATGCCATCTGCAGGGATTACATCAATATCTTCATAGCAGGCAAACCGATGTGCCTCTTCTATGCGATGCCAACCGACGGCATTGTGCAGGAAGGCAGTACCGGTGTTCCCTTCGAGGATGGAAAGGTACGCGGTCCCGGTTCAATCAATTTCCTTGACACTAACGGTGACGGGAGAATCAGTTCGGCAGACCGAGTCATTGTCGGCGACCCGAATCCCAAGTTCACATACGGATTCAATACCAGCCTGAGATACAAGAATCTCAGTTTTTCCGCGGATTTCGTGGGCTCTTATGGAAACAGTGTCTATAACCAGCAGGCTGCCATACTCGGAGACATGTCCTCAATGATATACAATGTGCTGAGAAACTGCGTGTACGATGCCTGGAGTCCTCAGAATCCGGGTGCGAAGTACCCTGCCATAGACAAAGTGACTTCCTCAGACGCCAACTGGTGTACGGACCGCTATGTGGAAGACGGTTCATATCTGAGAATAGCGAATATGTCTCTGTCATATTTCATTCCCTTCAAGGGTAAGAAGGCGGTCGTGAAGCGCATCACAATCGGCTTGTCCGGCAAGAATCTCTACTGTTTCACGAAATATTCCGGATATGACCCCGATGTAAGCAGTTACGGCACAGTTCTCAAATACGGTGTCGATAATGGCTCGTATCCCGCTGCCCGTACGTATATGTTTGACCTCAAGCTCACATTCTGATATGAAAAGATTGCTGATAATAATTCTCTTTATAGCGGCTCTGCCTTCATGCGTGGGCTTTCTCAATGAGAATGCTACTACTTCTCTTGACGGAGATCTGATTGAGCGCGCAGATTCTCCCATAGCCCTTGAGGCTAATATTCTCGGGTGCCACCGTCAGTTCGCCGGTTCCGGCTTCAGCAGCGGCGCCTTCAACGAATGGCTGTCTCCCGGCTCCGGGCTGCACATCTACGGAAACACCAGCGCCCTCTCCAATCCATTGGAAAGATGGGCTTGCGCGTTGAAGTTCACCCGCTTCTCCAAGCACCCGGAAGGCTATGAGTCGTTCAGCCCCGTCTATAAGACAATCTACAGATGCGACTCGCTCATAAGCATACTTCCCGGCAGTACTGTCAACGAGGACTACAAGCGGGAGCTAG
>JAKSKQ010000008.1 GCA_024401675.1 Bacteroidales bacterium
GGACATATTCGACTCCTTACTTCCAGGGTACTGTCGGAAACTTCCGGCCCAGAAGTGAGGCTATGGAAATGCTTTCAGGAATATCCCGCAATTTCCCGTCTGCTTTCGTAGTGAAAGAGAATATCGAATATCCTGTCGTTGACAGGCAGCACTCATATCATACTGACACTCTTCATTTCCTCAGGCCCGTGAATGTGCCTGCAGGGGAGGAGACAGTGACGGAAGAGCAGTTCTTCAACTGACAATCTTATGGCTGGGCAGGGATTGAAACTGGAGCAGAAACTGTCGCAGCGCTTGTCGCCGCAGCAGATTCAGACCATCAAGATGCTGGAAGTTCCTTCGATGGACCTTCAGGACCATCTGCGCAAGGCTCTTGAGGATAATCCTGTACTGGAAATAGAAGACCCTCAGGAGGCTGAAGAAGGACGTGAGGACGACGGCGAGTATCTCGAGAGTCCGAAAGAAGTGCCTCTCGACAAATACAAGGAAGATGACAGCGTGCCCTTCTATAATCTGAGCGTGCGCAACTGGGGCAAGGATCCCCGCGAGGAATATGACACATTTGCCGTGAAGGAGGATTTCCGGGATGCGCTTCTGGACCAGATCCGTTACCGCGACCTCTCGGACCACGAGGCGGCGATTGCCGGTTTCCTCATCCACAGCATGGGTGACAACGGATATATCACCCGCGACGAGGAGGATATTGTGGATGACCTCAGTTTCCATTTTGCGGTGGAGACCGATGTGGATGAGGTCCGCAGGATGATTACCGTCATCCAGAGCCTCGACCCGGTGGGAATAGGTGCGAGAAATCTCCGGGAATGCCTTCTGCTGCAACTTGATGTCAGAGAGCAGACTCCGTCGGTAGCCCTTGCGAAACGTGTGCTGACTGATTGCTATCAGGAATTCTCAACCCGCAATTTCGGCAATATTCTTTCGCGCCTGAAGGTGGACAAGGATGAACTTAAGGATGCCATGGACTGCATATCCAGGCTGAATCCTGCTCCTGGTGGCGTGGATGAGGACACTTATGCCGACCGCTCCCGCCAGATTTCGCCGGATTTCAAACTTGTGATCGAGGACGGACAGCCCAAACTTTCGATGCCGAAAGTCAAGATTCCCGAGCTCAGGGTCAACCGTGCATATTCCGAAATTCTTGCCGATGCCGCGGCTCCCGGAGCGACCCGTGAACAGAAAGAGGCCGCAGTGTTCATCCGGCAGAAAGTTGATGCCGCCCGAAGTCTTGTCGAGGCGGTCCGCCAGCGCCAGAGCATTCTGCTCAAGACCATGCAGACCATAGTGGATTTTCAGAAAGAGTACTTCCTCGACATGGACGAAAGTAATCTCAAGCCGATGGTGCTCAAGGATATAGCTGAAATCACCGGGAATGACATCTCAACCATTTCCAGAGTTGCGAACAGCAAGTACATCGAGACCCCTTCAGGCATATTCTCTCTCAAGTATTTCTTTTCCGAGGGCATGGAAAATGCAGCCGGAGAGGAAATCTCCACTCGTGAACTGAAGAAGGCCCTCCGGGAAGTGATTGACTCGGAAGACAAGAGCGCGCCTCTGGCTGACGAGCAGCTTGTCGAAGTCATGGCCTCACGCGGCTACAAGCTGGCCCGCCGCACGGTCGCCAAATACCGCGACCAGTTGAAGATTCCCACCGCCCGTCTCCGCAAGAAAATCTGACAGTCCGGGTGTCACCAGACAAACATTCTTCACAAATATTTGCTATATTTGTGAGATTATGACATTAAAACTGATATTGATATAAATGAAAAAGATTTTTTCGGCTGTTTTTGCCTTTGTGATTTCTGCGGCCTCTCTCTCTGCCCAGACACCTTATCCCGGAACATATAAGGTCCATCCTTCGGATTCCTTCCAGATTGGAATCGCAGGATATTCCTTCTGCAAGTTCGACATTGACAAGACCCTTGCCTCCCTTCAGAGCATGGGCGTGAGGTACTTTTCCGTCAAGGACTACTGGCTTCCGCTCGATGCCACTGCTGAGCAGATGGATGCGTTCAAGGCAAAATGTGCCTCGTATGGAGTCGAGGGCTATATCCTCGGCCCGATTTATATGAGGAGCAAGGCTGATGTGGACAGGACTTTCGACTATGTCGCGAGATACGGTTCCGACATGTTCATAGGTGTCCCTGATTATGATCTTCTGGATTATGTCATCAAAATGGTTAAGAAGACCGGTATCCGCGTCGCAATCCACACCCACGGCCCCGACGGCGCTGCTTTCCCCGACATCAGGACCATAGTCGATATGGTGAAGGATCCCTCTCTGGGAATCGGCTGCTGCATGGACCTCGGACACACCTTCCGTATGGGCTATGACGTGGCACAGGACATTCTGGACTACAGGGACTGGATTTACGATATCCATATCAAGGACGAGACAGACAACACCAAGGGCGGCTGGACCTGGGAAATGGGCCGCGGCAAGATGGACCTTGTGTCAGTCGTGAAGGCCCTCCGCACCATAGACTACAAAGGCAAGATTTCCATAGAATTCGAAAAGAATCTTAACAACCCCCTGTCCGGAATCGCCGAATCAGTGGGCTATCTTCGCGGAATCATTGATGCGAGTGCCCCGTGCAGCGCGGACAACTGCCTCACCGATGAGGAAATCGCCGAAGGCTGGCAACTGCTCTGGGACGGCCGTACCACAAGAGGCTGGAAGAGTGCCAAACGTCCCGGTTTCCCTGAAAAAGGCTGGTTCATCAGGGACGGCATGCTCTGTGTGGAAAGTGCGGGCGGTGAGGAATCCCAAAATGGCGGTGACATCGTTACCGAAAAGAAATACGGCAATTTCATCCTTTCCGTCGAATTCGAGCTCACTCCCGGCGCCAACAGCGGAATCAAGTATTTCGTCAATCCGGATGTGAATGAGAATATGGCCGGCTCGTCCATAGGTTGCGAGTTCCAGATTCTCGACGATGAACTTCACCCGGACGCCAAACTCGGAGTCAAGGGCAACCGCACCCTCGGTTCGCTCTACGACCTTATCCCCGCACCCCAGGACAAGCCTTTCCACAAGGAAGGGTTCAACAAGGCAGTGGTCAAGGTGGAGGGAAACCATGTCGACCACTGGCTCAACGGCGTGAAAATCCTCGAGTATGAGAGGAACACTGCCGAGTGGAATGCCCTTGTAGCCTACAGCAAATACAAGAACTGGGTCAACTTCGGCAATCAGCCCACCGGCCACATCCTGCTTCAGGACCACGGTGACGAAGTCCACTTCAAGAACATTAAAATCAAGGAACTATAATACCACATAATATGTCAGACAACAATATGTCAAGGCGTTCCTTCCTCAGGGATTCAGCCTTGGTCACAGCAGCGGCGATGGTCGCACCTTCAGTGATATGCTCCGGGAAGAACAAGAAATCCGAAGCAAAGTCGAACAATAGGAGAATACTCGGGGCGGGAGATAAGGTAAACCTGGCCCTCATAGGTATCGGAAACCGCGGAGCCGAGGATGCGGAGGGCATCTATGCCACCGGCCTTTGCAACATAGTCGCCCTGTGCGACGTGGATATGGGAGCCCCCCACACCAGGAAGGTGATGGCAATGTTCCCGTCCGCTCCCACATTCCAGGACTGGCGCAAGATGTTCGACAAGATGGCTGACGAAATCGACGCCGTACTTGTCGCGACTCCCGACCACAGCCATTTCGCTATCACGATGGCGGCCATGAAACTCGGAAAACATGTCTATGTGGAGAAACCTCTCGCACGCACTTTCCGTGAGTGCGAACTCCTTATGGAGGCGGAGAAGAAATACGGGGTAGTCACCCAGATGGGCAACCAGGGACACTCCGAAGGCAATTATTTCCAGTTCAAGACCTGGGTGGAAGAGGGCATCATCAAGGATGTCACCCGCATCACCGCCCACATGAACAACAGCCGCCGCTGGCATGGCTGGAACCCCGCGATTACATCATATCCTGCTGCCGAGTCCATTCCCGAGACAATGGACTGGGATACATGGCTCGGTGCCGCATATCCCCGGGACTACAACCATGACTTCCACAACGGACAGTGGCGTTGCTGGTACCAGTATGGTATGGGAGCCCTCGGTGACTGGGGCGCACATATCCTCGATACCTCGCACGAATTCCTGAAGCTCGGCCTTCCCACCGAAGTCAACCCGCTTTATCTCAAGGACCGCAATCCGTTCTTCTATCCGATGTCATCCACCCTTCTTTTCAAATTCCCCGAGAGGGAAGGAATGCCTGCGGTCGATGTCACCTGGTACGACGGTCTTGACAATATCCCCGAAATCCCCGCCGGGTACGGAGTTTCGGAAGTCGATCCCAATATCCCTCTTGTTGCAGGGCAGGCGTTCAAGCCTTCGAAATTGAATCCTGGCAAGGAGATATATTCCAAGACTCTCACTTTCAAGGGCGGTTCCCACGGCTCAACTCTCTCGATAATTCCTGAAGATGTGGCCCGCGAGATGGCCGGCAAACTTCCCGAAGTGCCCCGCACTCCGTCCAACCACTATCTCAACTTCCTCCGTGCCTGCCTCGGAATCGAGAAGCCCCGTTCACCCTTCTCTGTGTCAGGGCCTCTCAGCCAGGTGTTCTGTCTCGGAGTCATAGCACAGTGGACAGGAGAGAAGGTCATTTTCGACAGGGAGACCAAGCAGATCACCAACAACCCCATCCTCAACCAATTGCTCTGGGGCCCGACTCCGAGAGAGGGATGGGAGGAATATTTCAAACTGTAGAGAATGATGTTCAAAGACAGCATAATCACCGCAAAGGACAAAACCAGGGAGGTCATAATCTTCCTGGTTTGTTTCGTTGCGGCATTTCTTGTCAATGTCGGGGCCATCATAGCATACCGCGGCCCATGGACTGAAATCTTCACCCAGATAGGCTTTGTAGTCATCATCGCTGCCGTCATCTATCTATTGCATTGGCTTGTACGTCTGGCAGTTATGGTGATCAGACATTTTTTCGGAAAATAAATGCCTTCTCTCAAGTTTGTCTATAGCGACACTAATCCTCACGCTCCGGTCGCATTCTGCTCATTTACGGCGATGCACACTGGGGCGGAACTGCTTTTCGTCCATGATGACCGCAACATGGCCCGTGCCATAGCCGGTGATATCCAGGACATTGCGGTTTCCCTGGACCATGTGTTCAACAGACATCTCGAGACCAACCAACTCCACTCTCTGAACACTTCCACCGAGCCGCTGCAACTGGATGAAGAACTGTTTTTCGCGCTTGAACTGTGCGAGCAGTTGCGTCTTGCCACCGGAGGCTATTTCGACATTGCGGCTCTTTCCTCCACTCTGGAGAGACCCTCGTACCGCATGTTCCCGCCTTCCCATCAGGCGCAGCGCACCTCCAGCGGCATACTCATCGATTTCGGAGGCTTCGCAAAGGGCTATGCGGCAGAGAAAATCCGCAAGACCCTCCGGGAAAAATACGGCGTGAAAAGCGCACTCCTCAATTTCGGAAGCAGTTCTGTCAGCTGCATAGGCACCCATCCGCTGGGGGATTACTGGGGTGTGAGCAGTGAAAATAGCCTCGTGCAGTTCTCCCTCAGGGACTCCGCACTTTCAGTGTCCGGACTCTCCAGGACGGGGACCGATCATATAATCGACCCCCACACGGGAACTATGGCACGCTCGGGACCGGACATCGCTGTCACCGGACCCTCTGCGCTTTTGTGCGAAGTTCTTTCGACCGCGCTTTACGCCTGCCCAAGGGGGGACCGCGCATCCATAATCGGAAAATTTGAAAATTATAAAATACAGGAAATCTAATATGGACAAGAAAAATATCGACAGACGCTCGTTCTTCGGAAAACTCGGGGAAATAGGACTCGCTTCGGCCGCATTGTCGGCCTTTCCCTGGATAGAGGCCTGCACTCCAAGGCAGGCGGATGAGCAAAAGAATGAATATGCGCGTATCGGAGTCATCGGCACCGGCTCCAGAGGCTGTATCCACCTTATGTTCCTGCAACAGATTCCCTGCGCAAGGGTGGTGGCCCTATGCGACAATTATGAACCGAATCTCCTTAACGGAGCCTCATATTTCCCGGAGGCGGCCAGATATTCCGATTATAGGGAACTTCTCGGGAACAAGGAAGTCGATGCTGTTGTGATAGCAACTCCGCTGGACTGTCATTACCAGATGACGATGGACGCCCTCGATGCCGGAAAACATGTCTTCTGCGAAAAGGCCATGGCCTACGATATCGCACAGTGCCACCGTATGTACCTCAAGCAGAAGGAAACCGGAAAACTGCTTTTCGTGGGGCAGCAGCGACTCTTCGATCCCAAATATCTGAAGGCCATGTCCTCCGTGATAGCGGGGGATTACGGTCCGGTGGTCGCCGTGCGCAACTACTGGTACCGCAACAATGACTGGAGACGCTCCGTGCCTTCGCCGGATCTGGAGCGTCATATCAACTGGCGCCTGTACCGCGAATATTCCAGGGGCCTTATGACTGAACTTGCCTGCCATCAACTTCAGAACGGAATGTGGGCCACTGGAATGCTTCCTGAGAAAGTGATAGGAACCGGAGAGACAATGTACTGGAAAGACGGTCGGGAAGTCTATGACAGTGTCCATGCAATATACACCTTCCCCAACGGCGTCCACATGACCTTCGACTCCGTAATTTCCAATGCCCATTACGGAATGGGGGAGCAGATACTCTGCAAGGATGCCACTGTGGACCTCATTACTTCGCGTCTCTACTATGAGAAGCCCCAGCGCCGCAGTTCCATCGAAAGCCTGATTTCCGATATCGAGAAGGGTATCTTCACCAATTCCGCCTTCGCCGGCACAAGTTGGGCTCCGGAAACCGCTTCGAGGGACACCGGAATCGCTATTGTGGCCAATGCCTACGAAAGCGACGGCACCAGGGAAATCATGGATGCCTTCTGTCGTATGGTCATCAAGGGCGAAATGCCCGACAAGTTGCTGGACCAGTTCTACTATGCGACGGTTTTCTCACTGCTCGGCGATGAAGCAATGTTGCAGAACAAGGAAATGCGTCTTGATCCCGAATGGTATGTCTGAAATGAAAAGGATAATTTGTTTTTTGGCCGTCGTCCTGACGGTGTGTTCATTTTCCTACGGGCGCTCGCCCAGAAAATCGGTAGTGGCTCCCGCGCCGGAACCTCCTGCCACGCTGGACTATGAAAGAATGCAACTTGCCGACTCCCTGATCGAGCGTGAAATCGCTTCCGGCACTATCCCCGGTGCAGTCCTTGCCGTCGTGACAGGTGATCAGACCGCATATCTCAAGGCATACGGCAACAAGAGTGTCTTCCCGACAGTCGAGCCGATGACAGTCGGGACTGTCTTCGATATGGCTTCATGCAGCAAATGCACCGGCACGGCAATGTCTATGATGCATCTTCTCGAAAGGGGCGGTTACCGTCTGGAAGACCCTGTAAGCAGGTATATCCCGGGATTTGAGAACTGGACGGACCCCGAAACCGGGGAAGTGACCCTCATAAGGATAAAGGACCTTTTCACCCATGCTTCCGGCCTTCCGGCCTATGTGAGCCCGCAGACAGTCATCGACAGCCTCGGAGTCGCCAACCCGGATTCGCTCATGAGCTACATCTGCCACATGAAAAGGCTCTACAAGCCCCGTACCGGCCTTACATACAGTTGCTTGAACTATATCACCCTGCAGAACATCCTCCAGAACATTACCGGGGAAAAGTTGTGCGACTACGCCACCAGGAACATTTTCGAGCCTCTCGGAATGAAACATACCTGCTACAGTCCGCTCATAAGCGGAAATGAGGAAGTTATGGCACTCGTGGCTCCTACAGAGAAGAAGGACAGTGTCAGCTGCCTGCTGGGCGAGGTCCACGACCCGCTTGCCAGGATTATGGGCTATGGAAATTCAGGCAATGCCGGGGTGTTCTCCTGCGCAGAGGATTTGTGCATCCTGGTCAAGACCATCCTCGCCGACGGGAATTACCACGGGAAACAGATCCTCGGCCGCCTTACGGTCAAGACTATGACTTCCATTCCCGATGGATATGAGGACTTGGGGTGGGGACTCGGTTGGGACCACTGTTCCGACTGCTCTTCATGCAAAGGGAACATTTTCTCCCAGAAGGCGACGCTCTGCCACACCGGCTACACCGGAACCACCATTGTCATCGATACCGAGAACAAGGTCGCCATTATCTTCCTTTCCAACAGGGTACACCCCTTCGATGAAGGCTCCCTTGTCAGATTCAGGAGTCTCCTTTCAAATATTGTCGCAGGGGCTGTAAAATAGCAGTTCCAGGTCAGTCGTCCAGCATTATGTGCAGGATGACATCATCGGTTGTGAGCATCCCGTCGCATCCGAGCGTGCCCACATGTGTGATTGTGGATTCAATATTGCGTCCGACTATTCCTTCACCGTCGTTGAACGAGCGCCCCTTTTTCGCCGCATAGTAAGCATCCACCGCCATTGAGATGCCGGTGGCGATTTTCGTGGCGCAGGAACTTTTCGCTCCGTCGCAGATGACTCCGGACACTGTGGCGAGGGTGGTCTCCACAGCCATCTTCACCTGACGCGGGGACAACCCGTCGGCGAAAGCCATCGCTCCGCTCGCTCCGGCGCTTGCCGCCATGGCTCCGCAATATGCAGAAAGCCTTCCGATGACTTCCTTGATGTGGATGGTGATCAAATGTGACACGAAAAGCGCCCGGATCATATCATCGTGGCCGATACCTTTCATCTCGCAGAACTTGATGATGGGCAGGGAGCAGGTCATACCCTGATTCCCGCTTCCGCTGGTTGTCATCACCGGCAGGGGACATCCGTTCATCCTGGCGTCGCTTCCTGCGGCGGTGAAACTGGAAATGTTGTTTTTCAGGTCGTCGCCATAGACTCCGTCCCGTATTCCTTCCTGAATGGTCTTGCCTATTGCGATACCGTAGGCATTCAGGAGACCTTCCCGAGCGATGGCGCTGTTGTAGAGTATGACTTTCTCAAACAGCGGGGCAATGAGGGAAAGGTCGATTTCCCTGGCATAGCGGCATATCTTGTCCACAGTGAGGAAGGACCTGTCGGTATAGTGCTCGGACAGGTCTTCCGAGCCTTCTTGACGGGAACAGTTGTTGTCGGAGGACTTCAGCACTGACACCCCGTTGAGTTCGGCTCTTGTCACATTGGTATGGAAATCGGACACCGCCACAACCGCCTTGTCGTTGCCGCACATGGCTTCAATCCGGATATAGAGTTTGGGGCAGTCCTCTTCGAGATGCACTGTCACCACTTTCTCCTCCACGAATTTCCTCACTTGGGGCAGCCTTGAAGTGTCGATTTCGGAAATGACCATCAGCTTCTTGCCAGGATCACCGAGTATCGCGCCCATGCCGATGGCATATTCTATACCGACCTTGCCCTGACTGTTCGGAATATGCACGCTCTTGACATTTTTGATCATGTTGCCCGAAAGATAGACATCCATCTTTCCGGCAATGCGGCCGCCGAGAATTTTTGTAACCAGCGCTGCGGCATAGGCGAGAGCGATAGGCTCCGTACAGCCTTCTGCCGGGACTATTTCCTCATTTAGAATTCTGAGGATTTTGTCGGTGTTTTCCATAAATGAAATGTTGTGTGTTATTGTGCCGGTGTTACCTCCCTGACATCCAGGGAATCAAGAGAGGCTGCGCTGATGCTTTCCCTGGTGTCAATATCGATTTCACCGCTGTCCATCATTTTGCGCAGATTGTTCATCCTTCGTACATCCTTTGCGGAAAGAGAGTCCAGAGGCTCGTCTGCCGCATTTTTGTAATTTGCTTTTTTCTTGGTGCTTTCGAACAGCTCGGATACATTGTTCTCCCGGATGGCCTTGTCAACACCTTTCTTGAAGATGTTGCTGATTGAAGTTCTCAGATTGACCTGCACTGTGTCCACGACTTCAGTGAACACGGGAATGTTGCCGTTCTGATACTTGGCCTTTCCGAGTTTGAAATTCATATCGTCGAAATTCTGTCCGTAGAGATCGACTCCCAGCTTGATCCAGAGAGGCGCCTTCAGCACAGAGACATGGTAGCGGAAACTTGCATCCATGTTCTGGACTCCGCTCATCGCAAGACGGTATCTGTCCACATCGAGCACACAGGGGAATATCTCAAGTTTGCCGTGCGAGAGGACTCCGTCAAGGCATAGAGTGTCGATGGAGGCGACCTTCTTGTCGTGGAACATCAGCAGAGTTGTAATCTTCCTGATATCCTTGTCCTGCACGAGTGACAGTTTCTTTCCTGTGATCCTGAACACTCCTTCCATCGAGGGACCCACAATGTTCATCGCCGTGTCCAGGTCGGACGTGGCCGCGACATCACAGGTAAGTTTGCCCTTGAACGAACTCAGAATCGGGACAAGTGTATCTATCTGTGGGAATATGTCGATGACCTTTTCGGCAGTGACATCGCTCAGTTCGAGGGAGAAACCGCACTTGATATCCTTCTTCGTACGGGTGGAATAGAAGGCGCTGAAATCGAAATTGCCCATGTCGGACCAGGCTTTGAACTCTGATATCTGAAGGCAGCGTTCCCCGACATTGATGCCGGATTCGAGACGGTTCAGGAGCATGTTCTGCCATCTGATGTTGCGGGCGTGGATACCTACTGCCGCATTGATGTTGGCAGGCACCACCAGAAGGGCGTTCATATCCTTCGGGTCCGCAGCCCCGAGTGTGTCGCAGACAACTTCGTTTTCGTAGTTCTCATCAGTTATGTCGTCCAATCCGCCCCCGACGGCAGTCTTGCTGGAGTCGGCTTTCTGCCTGTACTGCTGACCCTTGGCCATGGCCGCGAGGAGCTCGTTGGCGTTTATGCTGTCGGACTGTATGTCGATGTCGGCCCTGAGCATGCCCTTGGAAATGAGCGCGCGCCTGAGCCCCCGCACATTTCCTTTAACCTTGAGGTTGGAGCGTCCGCTTTTTACTGAAAGATTGTCGAGACGTATTTCGTCATTGCTGACATGGCCCTTGAAATCCGATATGCCTGTGCGCAGAGGGAAGAGGGGAGTTGCCACTGACAATCTTCCTACAGAAAGGTCGCAGCCGAGTTCCCACATCTGGAAAATCTTCGCGGCCGTGCCGGAAAGGTGAATGTCTATGTCGCTTTCACGGAATTCCTTTTCCTGGAGCCAGTCGGGAAGTTCGGCCCCTGTGAATGCCATTCTCGGCCTTCTCACTGCGGTGGAATCAGTCCGCTTTTTCAAGGGATGCATCACGGCATCCGCTCTCAGATTTATATCCTTTCCGAATGCCCGGTTATCTCCGCTACGGAAAATCACCCTGCCGTTTTTACTGGACACGCTGAGCACCGGAATCTCGGGAGAGCGGCGGTGAGCGGTGATGCGATATGTCTCGGTGTTGTCCTTGATATACACTGCCATGCCATCACTGTCCTTGTATTTCAGATTCCCGACTTTGATTATTCCGCAGAGGGGCGCCACGGTGATTTTCTTTTCTTCCGAGGGGGAGGCGCCGGCTCCGTTTCCTGTGACAGAGCGCGCGATGAGGGACGGGTCGTTCTGGGTGCCGATGAAGAGTTTTCCGACACTCGCTTCCATAGAGGGAAGGCTTGCGCTGATGCTGTCGGCCTTGCATGTCAGTGACAGCATACGCTTGTCGGCGTCGAAATTGCGGTCGAATTTATTATCCTGGGCCGCGAGGGTTATGTCAAGCCCTTTGATGTCCCCGATGGTGGTGTCTTCAGTCGATTCCACATGAAGGGCATCTGAATTGATGTTCACCTTTGCAGGTGCATTGGCTATTTCTGCAAGTGAGAGTTGGCTTTTGTGGAGCTGGCCTCCGGCAGAGGCTTTGATGATTCCGGAACCGATGTAGGGAATTTCGTCAGGCAGGAAATTGCTGGCGTGGCTCAGATCCGCAAACACATTGAGACTGGCTCCCAGCAGCGGATCCGCTCCGAGCAGGTCATGGGCAAATGCGTTGAGGCCGATGTCGATGCCTTCCGCCGTGACTGCCACTGTGTCCACAGTGGCGTTGACAGCACCTTGGGGTGTCGTTTCCGCTGTAGCGTGGAGCTCCAATCCGAGGGACTGGTCTATGGACTTGCGGGTGATTTGCGATGCCGGAATGTCCACAGTTGCGTCGATTGAAGGGATTTCTCCGGCCGAGGGACACCAGATTCCGTCGGCGGAGGCGCTTACACTCAGAAGCGCATTGGTGGAGAAGTCTTTCAGAGACGGCACGAAAAGAGAGAGATATTCATCCATGAAGTCCCCCACCTTGTAATTCTTGATTTCCGCGGAAGCCTTGACATAATATCTTTCCGGGGCCTCGGCCCTTGCAAAGCCCTTGCATCTAGCTTCCAGCCCCATGACTTTCAGGTCCAGATTCTTTACGGCCACACAGGGTACGGTGTCCTTCGGGAATCCTCCCGCCAGTTTTATTTCAAACGGGATGCTGTGCCGTCCGATCCCGTCTGACACTGCCGCATAAAGATTGCTCCTGAGGTCGAAGCGGACTCTCCTCTTGTGAGCCTTCAAATTCACCTGGTCGATGGCATAGAGCAGGGTGTCAGTGCGATATCGTCCGGATATGAACAGTTTTTCCATTCCGAGATCAATCTCGTTCGAGAGAATGTCCGAACTTTTCACATTGGCTCCCAAAGTCATGTCCTTCAGCCCGAAACAGGCATAAATTTCCTTTTCAGGGGAGCAGAATGAGATGAAAGGCTTGTCCGTCAGGGCAACTCTTCTGATATTGATTCTGTCGAAGAAGGATTCCTTTTTCAGAGTATCCTCCTCTTCGACCGCATCTTCCCCGTCGCTTTCGGGGAAAATGTTCCAGTTGGCGGTCGTGTCATTGTACTGACGGGCAAAAATCCTCGGTCCGTCAAGTTCGAGGTTCCTTACATCCAACTGGCCGGAAAGTATCCGTACGATATTGGTCGCGACCGTCAACTTCTTGAAGGATGCAAGAGTATCCACTTCTTCTCCCTTGCCCATCCTCATCATTCTCTGACCTGAATACATCGAGTCAAACTTTGCGAAACGTGAGGACGGGTAAGTGAGTGAAGCGTCAGAGAGAGTGATGCTGATGCTCGGGAACTTCCTCAAAATGGATACATCCACATTGGAAAACTCCAATGACGCGTCCAGGAACTCGTCAGAATACTTGTTCACAAGGGCGGTGGCATTCTTTTGGGACAGGATGATGCTTACCGCTACAATTGCAAGAACCACAATTCCTGCAAAAGACAGCAGGATGGCCTTTATCCATTTTGGAAATTTCCGATTGCTCATTTTATGTTACTCTCTTGAGAAAGAATAAGGTTTGTCTTCTTCTGCAGTACCCCTGTTGCAGTTGGGCTCGCAGGACATTGTGAACTTGAGGCTGGCACCCTTTGCAAGGTCGCTGTAGCTGACCCAGTTGTGTGACCAGTCTTTTCCATCAAGTTTCATCGACTCGATATAAGGCGCCTTTCCTGCACCGTCGGCCTTGATGACAATCTTTCCGCGGTGCTTGCCCATAGGCTTGACCACAATCTTGTCGAATGCGGGAGATCCGAGAACATACTGGTCGGATGCGGGGCACACGGGATAGAATCCCAGTGCGGAGAAAATGTACCAGGCGGAAGTCTGCCCGTTGTCCTCATCACCGCAATATCCGTCGGGAGTTGCCCTGTAAAGCACATTCATAGTGTTGCGGATGTATTTCTGGGCTTTCCATGGCTGGCCGCAGTAGTTGTAGAGATAAAGCATATGCTGTGCGGGCTGGTTGCCGTGGGCGTAGTTGCCCATGTTCGCCACCTGCATCTCGGCGATTTCATGGATGCGGAATCCGTAGTAACTTGCATCATATATGGGAGGTACCACCATCACTGAATCCAGCATAGTGGCGAATTCCTTTTCGCCGCCCATAAGATCGATGAGACCCTGAACATCGTGGAACACGCTCCATGTGTAGTGCCAGGCATTGCCTTCGGTGAAGTTTCCGCCCCAGGCATAGGGGTTGAAAGGTGTCTGGAAACTGCCGTCCTGATTGCGGCCCCTCATGAGATTGGAGGAAGCGTCGAAAAGATTGGCATAGTTGCCGGCGCGCTGGGCGAATGTTGCGAGTTCGCTCTCGGGACGTCCCATCTTCTTGGCCATCTGGAGGATGCACCAGTCGTCATAGGCGTATTCGAGTGTGCGGGCGGCATTTTCCCTGATATTCACATCGCAGGGCACATAGCCCAGAGTATTGTAGTATTCGTGTCCGAGACGGCCGCAGGATGCCACACTGGGATGCACGTTTTCGGTGCCGTGAAGAATGGCTCTGTAGAGGTCTTCGACATCTTTCTTGTCGGTGTTGCCCTTGAGGTAGGCATCGGCTACAAGGGAGGCGGAGTTGTTGCCCACCATGCAGTTGCGGTGACCGGGAGAAGACCACTCGGGAAGGAATTCATTTTCGCGTGAAATATTGGCCAGGGCCTGTTGTATCTCCTCGTTTACAGAAGGATACACAAGGTTGAGTAGAGGGAACAGAGCTCTGAAGGTATCCCAGAATCCGCTGTCTGTGTACATATAACCGTCCTCTATTTTGCCGTTGTAGGGAGAATAGTGGACAGGCTTGCCGTCGCGGTTTATTTCGTAGAACTTGCGGGGGAAGAGGGTGCTTCTGTAGAGGCAGGAGTAGAAAGTCCTGAGAGCATCCGTATCATTGCTTTCGACTTTGACGGCACCGAGGACCTTGTTCCAGGCGGCGCGGCCCTCCTCGCAGATAGTGTCGAAATCTGCAGTTCCGATTTCGGTACGGAGGTTTTCGCGCGCCTGCTCGTCGCTGATGAAAGAAGATGCAGCCTTGAGGCAGACCTTCTCGCCGCGCACTGTCTTGAATTTCAGCACTGCAAGATGTCCTTCCACAGTCACGTCCTCGATTTCCTTATCGACTTCGATGACAAAATAGTTGCGGAAATTCTCGGGCACACCGCTGTGATTGACTGTGCTCCAGCCGATCACCCTCTTGTTCAGGGCGTCCACAAACACATTACCTTCGCCTTCGAAAGCATCGATTACGATACCGCTGGTCTGGCTGTCGGGGAAGGTGAAGCGCATTATCGCGGCTCTTTCTGTGGCCGTCATTTCGGCAAGTACATCATGGTCAGCGAGATATGCTGAATAATAATAGGGCTTGCTGACCTCGGTCAGGTGTGAGAATATGCTGGCCCTTTCGTTCTCATGATAGAAGGCCGCATCACGCATGGGCATCACGCTGAAAGAGCCGTAATCGCCTATCCACGGTGAGGGGGAATGGATTTCCCGGAATCCGCGGATGACTCTCTTGTCATAAGTATAGACCCAGCGGTCGCCGTTGGAGGCGTTCTGGGGAGTCCAGAAATTCATACCCCAGGGACGGGCAAGTGCCGGATATGTGTTTCCGGTAGAGAATGAATGATCGCTCAGTGAACCTACGAGTGGGTTGACATAGTCAACAGGGGAGAATTCCCCTTCGCAGCACTGGCAGCAATGGCAATTGCAGCCGGCGGCAAGGATAGCGGCCGCTGCAATGCTGAGGAATAAGTTGATTTTTCGCATATTGAGGCTATTTGTTGTTAGACATTTCAAATTCAAGTGTGCCGCCTTTCATGATATCTTCGTGGCTTATGGTGGCAAGGTTATAGGGCTGTCCGTTGAGTTTTACAGACTTCACATAAATATTCTCATCGCTGATATTCTGCGCTGTGACGGTGAAATCCTTGCCTGAAGCAAGGTGCAATGTCATTTCCGGGAGTTGCGGGGCTCCGAGGACATACTCTCCGCCGCAGGGGTTGACGGGGTAGAATCCGAGAGCCGAGAATATGTACCAGGCGCTCATCTGCCCGCAGTCGTCATTTCCTGAAAGTCCGTCGGGAGCGTCGAGATATTGCGAAGTCCATGTCCTGTGGATGAGTTCGGCTGCCTTATCCTGCCTTCCGGCGAGGGTGTAAAGGTAAATCACATGATGGCTGGGCTCGTTGCCGTGGGCGTACTGTCCTATGAGACCGCTCACATCGACAGTGGCTCCGGTCCCGCGGACTTGGGACGAAATGGTGAACAGGGAGTCCAGTTTTGTGACAAACTCCTCCTTGCCGCCCATCGCCCCGATCAGTCCCTGAGCATCGTGAAGCACATGCCATGTGTATTGCCAGGAGTTGCCTTCAGTGAAGTCGCCTCCAGTTCTGAAGTGTCCTATGAGGAAGGGGTCGAAGGGAGTTCTCCAGCCGCCGAGGCTGTCCCTGCCGCGCATCAGACGGTAAGTGGGGTCGAATACATTTTTCCAATATGATGCCCTGCGCTCATAGAACAGGGCATCTTCATCGTGGCCGAGTTTCCGGGCGAGAACTCCGGTGCACCAGTCGTCATAGCAGCATTCCAGTGTCCTGGACACGCTTTCAACCAGTGTGGCGGGGTTGTCATACGGGAAATATCCGCAGCGGTCATAGGCTTTCCAGTCATATTTGATATGATTCTCGGAAGTCGAGCGGACTATTGCATCATAGAACTTCCCGGCATCGAATCCGCGGAAACCTTTCAGATAAGCATCGACAATGACGGGAATCGAATGGTTGCCTATCATTCCGTAGTTGTCCGTGCCTCCGAGACACCACATGGGCAGGAATCCCTGACGGTCGTAGTATCTCATGAATGAATTCACCACTCCGTCCACTATTTCGGGAGTGATGATGGTGAAAAGGGGATGGGCCGCCCTGAAAGTGTCCCAGAGTGAAAGGGTGCTGTAGAAAGGCTCGGCCGCCTCGTCGGAGATGTCATTGGGATGCATCATCAGGTGATACATCGATGTGTAGAATATTCTTTTCTGAGTGTCGCTGCCCTTGATGTCAATTCTTCCGAGATATTCGTTCCATACCTTTCGGGCATCGGAGCATACTTTTTCAATATCCCAATGGGGCACTTCGGTTTCGATGTTCCGGAGGGCGCCTTCCACGCTTTCGATGGAGATGGATACTTTTGCCATCAAAGGCTCGGTACTGTCACCGAAATCCAGGACCTTGCGGGCTATCTTTTCGTCCGGATCCCTAAGTTCAAGGGTGGCGGCAATCTTGTACGGCCGGTTGAATTTGACTGCATAATATATTTCACGGTCGTTCCATGCCTTTGAATGTGTGTATCCGGTGATGAGAGTGGAGTCGCTGTAATCCTGCCAGCTTTCCACAACACGCTTGAACATCCTGCTCTCGCTTCCGATCTGCGCGCTCTGAAGGTCCATGAGCATCAGGACCGGCTGCCCGCCGGTGGGGGTGTAGCGGTGGAATGCGACATGTTTTGCAGCCGCCACTTCGGCCAGGATGCCGCTTCCGTCAAGATGACAACTGTAGTATCCGGGCCAGGCTTTCTCGGATGCCTTGTCAAAATGGCTCCGGTAATCATCCTTGATCGGCTCGCCGGTGAAAGGGGTCATCAGCACATCTCCGAGTTCGGAACTGCCGGTGCCGTCGACTCTGTTCTGGGAAAAGCCCATTACGAGAGTGTCCGCCCCCCGGTACCCTCCGCAGCATTCCCATGCGACGCTGCCCGCCTGCGGCCCTGCCTGTATGCTGCCGAACGGAGTGCAGGCGCAGGGATGGCAGTGCCCGTTGCCGTCGGTACCGGAAAACACATTGACCATCGAAACATAGTCCGGAGCGGTGCAGGATACTGCGAGAACCAGGGCGGCCGCTATGCTTGAAAATGATTTTTTCATACTTGGCTGTAAGTAATTACTGAATTTATCCGAGGAAACTCAGAAGTATGCCGGCTGCGACTGCGGAACCGATGACACCGGCAACATTGGGGGCCATGGCATGCATGAGGAGATGGTTGTTCTTGTCGGCTTCCCTTCCCACGATTTCGGATACACGGGCGGAATCCGGAACCGCGGACACGCCGGCATTGCCGATGAGGGGATTGATTTTCCTCTCCGGTTTGAGGAACAGGTTCCATATCTTAATGAACATCACGCCGCAGAATGTTGCTATGATGAAGGAAATCAGTCCGAGAAGGAAAATCTTGACGGACTGGGTGCTGATGAATTCATCCGCCTGGGTGCTGGCACCGACGGTGAGTCCTATCAGGGTGGTCACTACATCAATCAGCGGACCTCGTGCGGTCTCGGCAAGACGGCGGGTGACTCCGCTTTCCTTGAGCAGATTGCCGAAGAACAGCATTCCCAGAAGCGGAAGTCCCGAGGGAACTATCAGCGCTGTGACAATGAAGCCGACTATAGGGAATATGATTTTCTCTCTCTGGCTTACCTCGCGCGGAGTCGCCATCCTTATCTTACGCTCGGCTTTTGTAGTGAGCAGCAGCATAATGGGCTTCTGAATCACCGGCACGAGGGCCATGTATGAATAGGCCGACACTGCGATGGCTCCCATAAGGTGCGGGGCGAGGCGTGAGGACAGGAAAATGGCTGTCGGGCCGTCGGCCCCTCCGATAATACCGATTGCACCGGCCTCATAGGGCGCGAAGCCCATTTGGAGGGCAAGCACATAGGCTCCGAAAATACCTATCTGGGCTGCGGCGCCGACAAGCATCAGCCTCGGCTGGGAAATCAGGGCCGAAAAGTCCGTCATTGCACCGATGCCCAGGAAAATGAGCGGCGGATACCAGCCTTTCACGACTCCCTGGTAGAGGATATTCAGTACCGAGCCCTGCTCGTATATGCCGACCTGGAGTCCGGGGAACAGGGGAATGTTGCCTATCACCATGCCGAATCCGATGGGGACGAGAAGCAGCGGCTCCCACTTCTTGACTATTCCGAGCGTTACGAAGATGACGCCGATGCATATCATCACAAGATGCTGCCAGGTCATGTTGGCGAAGCCGGTGAACTGCCAGAACTGGGCAAGGCTTTCAATTATCGTCTCCATTACTCAATGCTGACTATCGGTTCACCTTCGAGGACGGAATTACCCTTGCTCACATGCACTGCGGTGACAGTTCCGGCTTTCTCCGCCTCGATTACATTTTCCATCTTCATGGCCTCGAGCACGGCGAGCTTCGTCCCGGCGGCAACTTTGTCCCCGACTGCCACGCACACATCGAGTATGACTCCGGGAAGGGGTGACTTGACTGCCGAGGCAGAGGCTGCGGGGGTGGTATTCTGCACCGGTGCGGCCTGAGCGGCAGCAACAGGTGCCTGAACTGTCTTCGGCGCGATCCTGCGCCGGGCCACGGCCGCATTGTCCGATCCTTCGCAGGAGAACTTCACGTCATACGGCTTTCCGTTCACTTCGACAACTGCATCCTCGCCGCAGACCGACTCTATCTTGACATCGAACTGCCTGCTCCCGATTTCTATTTTGTATTGTTTCATGGTAATTATCTTCTGATTGTAATGACATAACTTTCATTGTCGTGGACTTCTCCCGAGATATAGTCCCCAAGAGCGATGGAGACCGCAGCGGCTATCAGGGATTCTTCGTCATCGGCATCACTGCCGGAGGAGGCGTCTTTCCCTCCGGATGACTTCGCGGAACCCTTTCCTGCCTTCGTGCGCTTTTCGGCATCCTGACAGATTTTCCCGATAAGGCTGTAGCACAGGAAGAGTATCAGCAGCGCGGCGAACACCACACTCACACACACCACAGTCAGTATCAGTCCGTGAGGGTCTCTCGCGGTGATTTCTGCCGCTTTTGTCGCGATATCAAGCAAAACTAGCGGGCACATACTACAGAGGAAGATTATCGTGTTTGCGCTCAGGCACGGTCTGCTTCTTCCCGCGGAGGACTTCGAGAGCGCGTATGACTCTGAAGCGGGTGTTGCGGGGCTCGATCACATCGTCTATGAAGCCGTATTTCGCAGCATCATAGGGGTTGCAGAACAGGTCGTCGTATTCCTTGATTTTCTCCTGGATGGCCTCGGCTTTCTTGTCAGGGTCTTCAATCGCCTTGAGTTCCTTCGAGTAGAGCACTTCCACCGCACCGGCGGCTCCCATCACTGCGATTGCAGCGGAGGGCCATGCGTAGTTGATGTCTCCGCGAAGTTGCTTGCAGCTCATCACTATGTGGCTCCCGCCGTAGGATTTGCGCAGGGTCACGGTGACCTTCGGTACAGTGGCCTCGCCATAGGCGTAGAGAAGTTTCGCTCCGTGGTCTATAATCCCGCCGTACTCCTGCTGCGTGCCGCACAGGAAACCGGGCACATCGACCAGTGTCACGAGCGGGATGTTGAATGCGTCGCAGAACCTCACGAAACGGGCTGCTTTCCTGGATGCGTTGATGTCCAGAACTCCGGCGAGATATTTGGGCTGGTTGGCGACAATTCCGACACTCTGCCCGTTCATGTGTGCGAAGCCGATGATGATGTTCTTCGCCCATTCCTTGTGGATTTCGAAGAACTTGCCGTCATCCGCAATGGCGCTGATCACTTCGGACATGTCATAGGCCTGATTGGGGTTGTCGGGAATTATGTAATTCAAAGCGTCCTCGACCCTTGCTGCCGGGTCCTCTGTCGGACAGACGGGAGCAGTCTCGCGGTTGTTGGACGGAATGTAGCCGAGAAGTTCCCTTATCAGACCAAGACCTTCCTCCTCGTTCTGCGCAGCGAAATGTGCCACTCCGCTCTTTGCCGCATGCACCGATGCACCTCCGAGCTGTTCGCTGTCAACTGTCTCGCCAGTGACTTTCTTCACCACTGCGGGACCGGTCAGGAACATGTATGATGTGTTCTTGACCATTATGTTGAAGTCCGTGAGGGCGGGGGAGTACACAGCTCCGCCTGCGCACGGGCCGAAAATGCCGGAAATCTGCGGAATCACTCCGGAGGAAAGTATATTGTTTTCGAAAATGTCCCCAAAGCCCGCCAGTGCAGCGATACCTTCCTGGATTCTGGCGCCGCCGCTGTCGTTTATGCCTATGCACGGTGCACCGACGGACAGCGCCATCTGCTGTACCTTGCAAATCTTCTTCGCCATCATTTCGGAGAGCGAACCTCCGCTGACAGTGAAATTCTGGGCATAGACAAACACGAGACGGCCGTCTATCGTGCCCTGTCCCGTGATTACGCCATCTCCGTCGAAATGTGTCTTGTCCATTCCGAAATTGGTGCAGCGGTGCTGCACGAACATGTCGAATTCCTCGAAACTGCCTTCGTCGAGCAGCAGCGCAAGCCTTTCCCTGGCAGTGTATTTGCCTTTCCCGTGCTGGGCTTCGATGCGTTTGGCACCTCCTCCTTCCCGGGCTGAGGTGCGCCTGTCGACAAGTCTTTTGATGTTGTCCTGTTGTATGCTCATTTTATTTGTTTTTATTCTGAAACGGCCACGCTGCCAGATTCTCGAGAATGTATGCTGAGAATATCATCAGTACGGCGGCAGCCCAGTTTAACCTTAAGATGGCCGTGATGACAATCGCCACCGCAGCCGCGGCAAAGAATACCGCTCTTTCAGCAGTAATGGATTTTGCGGCGCCCTTCTTTATCTTCATGGAGAACATGGGAAGTTCGCACACGAGAAGAAGCGACAGTACTGCGCTCAGCACCGGGATAAACCAGGCTGTGGAGCACAATGTTTCAATCCCGCTGCCGGGCGATGTGATTACTATCTGGCAGACGGATGCGCAGATCATGGCGCAGGCGGGAGTTGCCAGACCGATGAAATTCTCGCCCTGCCTGGGGTCGATGTTGAACTTCGCAAGCCTCAGGGCTGAGAAAATCGGAATCAGCAGCGGAGCGTATCCAAGGATGCCGTCGGGTCCGCCACAGGCGGCCATCAGTTTGAAAAGCATCATCCCGGGAAGCACTCCGAAACTTACCATGTCGCAAAGAGAGTCCAGTTCCTTGCCCATAGGGGATACCACCGAAAGCATTCTGGCAGTGAATCCGTCCAGATAATCGGCGAGAGCCGCGCCCAGCATGAAGATGAATGCGGTCTGCAGATTACCTGCGAAGGCCTGCGTGATTCCCAGCACTCCGCACGTCACATTGAGCGAGGTCACGAAGTTGGGTATGTGTTTTTTGATTGTAAACATTCCGGTCAGTTATTTTACACCGATTTTCTTGCGTATATCCTTCGGGATGGCGTCCTTGTGGACAATTATGTTGATTGTCTTGTAGCGCACGAATGCGTCGGAGGCGTACCAGATGCCCTTGTACTGGCCGGCTTCGCCCCAGGAATTCTTCACGAGGAAATATTTGTTGCCCAACTGGTCTTCGGCAAGACCGTAGATCTGCATTCCGTGGTCATCAGTGGTGGTCTTGCGGTCATAGCCGTCCTGACGCATCTGCTGAGTGACCTGTATTTCTTCAGGAATCAGGCAGTGTGTGCCGGAAGTATCGACTGCTGCAGCCTCGATTTCCAGCGCCTTTCCGGTCCAGTGTTCCTGGTCGGACCCAACCTTTTTCGTGTCCTCCTTGGGAACGGGCATTACTGCAAGTCCGGTGCGGGTGAACCCCGTCTCGGAGACATCCGTGCCCCATGCCACTGTATAGCCTTTGTCTATCGCATTGTAAATCACGTCCATCATCTCGTCGAGCGGGAGATTGTAGGATGATTCCCAGCGCCAGTTGTCACGGACTTCAATCACGAATTGGCTGTAGAACGGATGGTGGGTGAACGAAGTTATCGACACATAGTCATCCGGGTTGAATTTGAGGGCGTCCCTCCACTGAGTCGGAGTGAAGGACTTTCCGTCAACTTCGAAACTTTCGGGAGTCTCGCCGAGATAGGCGTTCAGGATACCGTCATAACCCTTGAGCCATGCGGTAGTCAGAGTCTTGTTGGGGTTCCTTACCACTGCTCCGACATAAGCTTTGAGCACTGCGTCCAGTTCCGCCTGCTCGGGAAGCGAAGTGCCGTACTGCATTCCGGGCATGACATCCTGCGGCACGAGGCCCCAGTCGCGGATTACCGCGAGCACGTCACCGGCACCGCTGCCTGCAGAAAAGCCGAGGGCACCGTCGAGACGGACATATTTCACCGCACGGTCGTGATAGGACTTGCTGACCACATACATTTCGGAGAGGTCCACTTCCTTGCCGGTTTCCCTCAGTATCTCGGACTCCACGAACCCGAGGGTGCTGAAACACCAGCAGGTTCCGGAGCGGTACTGGTTCTTCACGGGGGTGACGGGAACCTCCTTCAGTGTCTTGAACTCATACCATTCGTTCTTAGGCGCATCCTTCCCTGCCTGCGCGAACATCGCTGAGCAAGTCAGGATAGCCGCCAGGATTGCAAATAAATGTTTCATATTCTATTGGTTTTTGTATTTTCATGCACAAAACGCAAATGTAACAAAAAATATTGTTTTTACCGAAGGTAAAAGAACAAAAAAGGCACCTGTGCGATCGGACTGCACGGGTGCCTTTTCAGAATGCGGGACACGGAGTCCCTATTTCGCGAAAGCGATTGAGCGTGTCTCCCTGATGACGGTGATTTTCACCTGTCCGGGATAAGTCATTTCGTTTTGGATCTTCTGGGCGATTTCGGTTGAGAGAACCTCTGCCTCGGCATCGCTGACCTGGTCTGCTCCGACAATCACGCGGAGCTCCCTGCCGGCCTGGATGGCATAAGTTTTGGTCACTCCCGGATGCTCCAGGGCGATACCTTCCATATCCTTGAGCCTCTTGATATAAGAAGCTATCACTTCGCGTCTTGCTCCAGGTCTTGCGCCGGAGATTGCATCTGCTACGAGAACTATCGGGGCAATCAGCGAAGTCATCTCAATCTCTTCGTGGTGTGCGCCGACTGCATTGCAGATTTCGGGCTTTTCCTTATACTTCTCTGCGAGCTTCATACCAAGCAGTGCGTGCGGCAGATCGGGATCCTCGTCGGAGACCTTTCCGATATCGTGGAGAAGTCCCGCCCTGCGGGCAATCTTCGGGTTAGACCGAGCTCTGAAGCCATTGTGGCGCAGATATTGGCAGTCTCACGGGCGTGCTGGAGAAGATTCTGACCGTATGAGGAACGGTATTTCATCCGGCCGATGAGCTTTACAAGTTCTATGTGGAGGTCGTGGATTCCGAGGTCGATGCAGGTCCTCTTTCCGGTTTCCATGATTTCATCGTCGAGCTGCTTGCTGACTTTGGCGACGACTTCCTCGATGCGTGCCGGATGGATGCGGCCGTCCATCACAAGTTGATGGAGGGCAAGTCTGGCGACCTCCCTGCGGACAGGATCGAAGGCTGAAAGAAGTATTGCGTCCGGGGTGTCGTCCACCACGATTTCAACTCCTGTGGCGGCTTCGAGAGCCCTGATGTTGCGTCCCTCCCGTCCGATGATACGGCCTTTGATTTCGTCGTTTTCAATATTGAAGACAGTAACCGCATTCTCTATCGCGGTCTCGGAGGCTGTCCTCTGTATCGTGTTGATCACTATGCGCTTGGCCTCCTTGCTTGCGGTGAGCCTTGCCTCGTCCATTACATCGTTGATATAACTCTGGGCTGCGGTTCTGGCCTCCGCTTTCATGGATTCCATGAGCTGGTTCTTGGCATCGGCCGCGCTCATTCCGGCGATTTCCTCAATCTGATGAATGACCTTGTCCTTGAGTTTGTCATACTCTTCAGCCTTGCGGTTTGCGATTTCTGTCTGATTGCGCAGGTTCTCCTTAAGGTTCTCGGCATCCTTGAGCTTGCGCTGAAGTTCGCCGTTCTGCTGATTCAAGGTGTTTTCCTTCTGCTTGAGACGGCTTTCAGTCTCGGATATGGCCTTGTTCTTCTCGTTGATATATTGTTCGTGTTCGCTCTTGAGCTGGAGGAATTTCTCCTTCGCCTGGAAGATTTTTTCCTTCTTGATGTTCTGAGCTTCTTCCTCAGCCATCCTGATGATGTCTTCCGTGCGACCCTTGAGCTGAGCCTTCCTGATCAGGAGGCACGCGACTACCGCTATGGCAGCTCCTGCCAGCGCGGCGATGATAATTGCAAGAATGTTCATGTTAAAAAATATATATATAATTAAATGTCAAAAAAATACAGTCAACCGGTTCCCCTCGGGGTGGCGATTGACTGTTATGAAAGGCCGCTAGTGTTTTATGGACAAAAATCTTAAAAAATTAAGATTTGGGCTCCGGAAAATCGTTCGGATATCCTCTGTCCCGCCACGGAGGCGGAATCCCCGAAGGTAACTTAGGTCCATCTTCCCCTTCCGAGTCACCCGGTTACTTAAAAGGTGTTGATTTCAGCTCAAAAGTAACTAACGGCTGTTTTCCTCTTTTTCCACATAATTGCGGAGACTTTCCTCAAGTGTCCGCAATCTTTCCTCAGAAACCTGTTCTCCGCTCTTTCCTGCAAACATTTTCACTGCCGACTGGAAAGCGATGATGCGGAGGATGTCTCTTTCATCTTGATCAATATATGTCGTGCGAATTTTCTTCGCGAAATCATTGATCAGATCCGCTGCTCTGCGGGAGCGCTCTTCGTGCTCCTGGCTGACGTAGTCGAATTCGTACTTCTTGTCCAGGATGATTACGGAAAACTTATTCATCACAAAGCCTCCACCAATTTGATGCACATGTCAATCTGACGGATCAGTCCGTCCACTTTCTTCCGCACGTCCGAATCATCCTTCGCCCCACCTGCTACAGCAGCCATGAGTTTCAGGTTCTCAGCCTCTCTGCACTTCAAGTCAATCTGCTCTTTCGCGGCCTGTGTTTCACGCCTGCTTTCCTCAAGGGAGGACCTCAAAGACGCATTCTCAGCCTTTACTGCTTCGTAAAGGGCTATGAGCCTGTTGATGTCTTCCTGCAACTTGTCTATCATTTCTTTCCGGCGTAAAATTGACCGACAAGCGCAAAGTTAACTTATTTTTTGTAATTTTGGAAAATATTTGAAACCCAAAATCATTATGGGAAACATTTTGTTGAAAAATATCAGTGTCGGGGACGCTGTACGGGACATTCTGATCACAGGAGAGACCATCGGAAAGATTGCCGATGCCGGCACTTTGAAGCCGACTTCCTCCGATACGGAGGTGATGGACTGTGACGCAATGGCCGCTGTTCCCGGTTTCATCAACATGCATACCCACGCGGCTATGACTCTTCTGCGCGGTTTCGGCGAAGATATCACCTTCCGTCCGTGGCTTTCCCGGATTTGGGAACTGGAGGCCTGCGAAGATGCAGAATTCGTATATTGGGGCACAAAACTCGCCTGCCTGGAAATGATAAAGACGGGGACAACCTGTTTCAACGACCATTACTGGTTCCCGGAATCCGCCGCCAGGGCCGCTTCCGAAATGGGCTTGCGCGCATTCATAAGTTATGTCATCCTTGACAACGGCAATCCCATGATAGCTCCGCGGCTGAAGGATGAGTGCATGGCGCTCGAGGAGATTTCTCATTCGTGGCCGGACACCATACGCCTGAGCGCGGCCTTCCATTCGGTCTATACCGTCAGTCAGGACATGATTCTCTGGTGCAGCGAATTCGCACGCCGCCACTCCCTCAATCTGCATATCCACTTGAGCGAGACGACCGGGGAAGTCTCCGACTGCATCAGCGCCCACGGATATACTCCTGTCGGATACCTCGACGACCTGGGTGTCCTCGGGCCGGAAGTGGTCGCTGCACATACCCTGCACCTGACCAGACGGGATATCGAAATTCTTGCCGAAAGGGGAGTTTCCTGCGTCCACAACATCAACAGCAATCTCAAACTTTCATCCGGATACAAGTTCCCTTACACCGAACTTTCCAAGGCCGGAGCAAATATCTGCATCGGCACCGACGGCTGCGCTTCGTCCAATAATCTCGATATCCTGGAGGCCATGAAGACCTCTGCGATAGTACAGAAAGCATGGCGCGGGGACCCGTCGGTGATGACTATCGACGAACTTATGCGAATGTCTTCGGCCTCGGGTGCCAAAGCACTGGGAATCAATGCCGGAGTCATTGCCGAAGGCGCTCTTGCCGACATTTCCATAGTGAACACCGATTCGTCGTTTTTCCTTTCCAACGCCCCCTTCCTTGCCAATTTCATCTATTCGGCCCACAGCGACTGCATAGATTCAGTAATCTGCAACGGACGTTTTCTCATGAAGAACAGAGTTGTCCCGGGTGAGGAGGAAATCCTCCGCGGCGCCCGCAGCCAACTGTCCAAAATAAACCGTAAATTCTGAGACCATGGATCCAAGAATAGAAAAAATCAATGTCGCGGCTCAATATGTCAGAAGCCGGATATCATCATTCGAACCTTATGTCGGTATAGTTCTCGGCAGCGGACTCGGCGCTCTTGCCGACCACATTGAAAATCAGATAGTAGTGCCTTACAGCGAAATCCCCGGCTTCCCGGTCAGCACCGCAATCGGCCATAAGGGCAACTTTATCTTCGGGACACTCGGAGGAAAGAATGTGGTGGCGATGCAGGGCCGCTTCCATTATTATGAAGGTTATACTATGGAGCAGGTCACTCTGCCCATCCGTGTGATGAATGTGCTCGGAATAAAATATCTTTTCGTCTCCAACGCGGCGGGAGGAGTCAATTTCGATTATCACGTCGGTGACCTGATGGTGATAAAAGACCACATAAACACCCTTCCCAATCCGCTCATAGGCCCCAATATGGCCGAATTCGGAACCCGTTTCCCGGATATGACCCGTCCCTACGACCTGTCCCTGATCGACCTGGCTTTCGAGACAGCCTCCAAACTCGGAATTTCTCTCCGCAAGGGAGTTTATTTCGCCGGCCCGGGACCTTCCTACGAGACCCCGTCCGAATACAAATTCTACCGTACCATCGGTGCCGATGCGGTAGGTATGAGCACTACCGGGGAAGTGATTGTGGCAAGGCACTGCAATATCCCGGTATTCGGAGTTTCGGTCATCACCAATGAGGCGCACGACGATTATGCCGCCGACTATGTCAATGACGGTCAGGATGTCGTGGTGGCCGCTGACCAGGCATCAGTTAAAATGACAAAACTGTTTGAATCCATAATCAATCAATTGTAACAACTGTTCGCATGAAGAGCCGTTTCGGCATAGTCCTACTGATTTCAGCCTTGCTTGTGTGCCCGTCTGCGGCATTCGGAGATTCCTCTCCGGACATCAATTCCTCATGGAAGTTCTGTCTGCTTGCGGATGGAACAGGATCTGCAGACGATATTGATGATTCGTCCTGGCCCCAGGTGACGCTTCCCTTCGATGCGGCAGTTTCCTGCCCTTCTTCCGCTGTGGAAAATACCGGTTCCCGGACTGTATGCTACCGCCGCCATTTCGTGTTGCCGCTCTCCGACAAGGGCCGCTCGTTCAATCTTTATGTGGAGCGGATTTCCGATAACTACGAACTGATCTGCAACGGATTCCAGGTCGGAAGTTCCTCACGGGGCTATGTCCCTGCCTCATTCGACCTGACGGACTATCTCAAATTCGGTGAGGAGAATGTCCTTACATTCATTTGCCGGGGCAGTGTTTCCGACAGACGCTATTATGACGGAATCGGAATCGTTCGTCCGCTTTCCCTTTTTGAAGATCCGCAGGTACATCCGGCTCCGCTATTCGGTGTCCGGCCTCGTGTTTTTGTCGCGGATGACTTGAAATCGGCTTCGGTCGCGGTTTCCGCCACCGTTGTCAATTCCGGCATCACCTCCGGCGGCCCTTACGAACTGAGGCAAATTGTCCGTGACGCTTCCGGAAATATTGTGGCAAAGGATTCGAGAACATTCCGGATATCACCGATGAAATCACTGGATATCAAGATTTCCCTCAATGTCCCTGCCCCCAGGCTCTGGAGTCCGGAGCACCCCAACCTCTATAAACTCACGACAACCATAGTCCCTATCGGCGGAGCCCCGATCTGCACAAGGGAAACCGCAATAGGTTTCCGGAAGACCGTGTTCACTCCGGACGGCGGATTGAAACTGAACGGCTCGCATTATGAACTCAGGGGTGCCACAATCCACGACAACTGCCCGGCCTTCGGTGCCGCCGTTCCTGAAGGAATCTGTCGCTACAGGCGTGAGAAATTAAAGGAATTCGGGTTCAATGCCATCCGCATTGTCGGCTCTCCCGCCCCGCAACTCCTGCTGGATCTGTGTGACAGCATCGGGCTCGCCGTCATCGACGAAAGCCGGGACTGCGGCACTTCCACCAGTGACCTGGAGTCGGTCGAATCTATGGTTTACAGCCACATGGCTCATCCGTCCATCTTGCTGTGGTCTCTCGGGAACGAGTTGGTCGAACTGGAAAATCTTCCTTCCGGAGCGGACATCGCGGCGCGCCTGGGCGCCCGCATCGCCTGGCTGGACCCTACCAGGGAAGTTACCTGCGCCAATGCCGGCGGGCCGTATATGCTCAGCGGTATTTCCGTCCTGGGCTTCAGCCACATAGACCAGAATGCAGTGGAGCAGATATGCCAGTCCATGCCCGGGAAGGCATCCCTTCTCACGGCAGAGACTTCAGGGGCCGCCACAAGGGGCGTATATGGGAACATTCCCGAAAAGAAGCGTTTCATGTCCCTGAACCGCAGCGGAGTGCAGCCGGACTTCTGCTCGTACAGCGATGCCGACTTCGAAGTTTCCAATGAAAACATGGTCCTGAATGTGATAGAAAGAGGCTGGCAGTTTTTCAGGAAACATCCTTTCCTCAGCGGAATATTCTACGAAAGCGCATTTGACTACATAGGAATTTCCACATCTGACGATGCAGCCCTGTCTGTTGCCCAATCAGGCATTTTCGATGCCTGCGGCTTTCCCAAGGACGAGGCCTGGTACCTTCGCTCCGTGTGGAAGAAGACCCCGATGGTCTATATGTCTCCGCACATGTCATTGAGCGAGGACGGCGTGTTGCCGCTGCTCATCTATTCCAATTGTGACGAAGTGGAACTGATTTCCGGCGGCACTTCGCTCGGACGCCGGTCCATGCCGGTGGACGGCCATCTTTCCTGGAGCATACAGGCAGATACTTGCAGTTTTCTGGCGCTTGTCGGATATGATAATATGAAGAAGACTTCGTCTCTGGTCATGAAGGATTGCGGTGCGGCCAAATATGCTCTCTGGAAAGTGAAATCCTACGAAGACCTGTCAGTGATAGACATCACGGTTGTGGATGACGCCGACAATCCCGTTCCGGACTCCGAGGCTCTTCTTTCTGTCAAATTGCCTCAGGGATGGCAGGTTATGTCCTGCGGGAACGGGGACCCTGTGAATCTGCCCTGCAACGGAGGAACCTCGGACGGCAGCCGGTTCGCCGCTTTCGGTTCGAAGGCTCAGGTTGTGGTCCGCCCGCCGGTCCCCGGAGGGCGTCTTTCCGAGGAACAAGTGCTTGTAGTGGTAGAGTGATATGTATTTCGATGCGGTAATCATTGGAGCAGGAGCGGCCGGTCTGATGGCTGCGTGCAGCGCTTCTTCAAAATCTTTTTCAGTTGCGGTGATTGAAAAAATGCCGCGTCCGGGCCGCAAGATAATGATAACCGGCAAGGGCAGGTGCAATTTCACCAATGTCAAGGCATGGAATGATTTTTCGCTTCATGTCCATCCGAAATCCGCCGCTCTCCGTCCGGCTTTCTATAATTTCCCGCCGGAAAAAGTGATGGAATTCTTCGAGCGCGCCGGGGTTCCGTGTGTTGTGGAAAGAGGGGACAGGGCTTTTCCTGAAAGTCACATTTCAAGTGATATTGTGGATGCCCTGGTCCGGGCCGCCGGCAGCAGCGGAGCCCGCATATTCTGCGACACTTCCGTCGAATCGGTATCCGCTCCGGAGAACGGGCTGTTTTCTGTCCTTACTTCCGCCGGAAGTTTCGAGTGCCGCTCGCTTCTGATAGCAACCGGAGGCCTTTCGTATCCCGGCACCGGCTCCACCGGCGACGGATACAAGTTCGCCCGCGACCTTTCGCATCCTGTCAGAGAGCTTTTTCCTTCGCTCACGGCGCTTGTCCCGAAAGACTATAAAGTCAGTCCCGGCATCAATGACGGCCCTTTCCATATCCACAGGGACACAGCTCTTGCAGAAGGTGGCAAACTCCTCATGGGATGTTCTCTGAAGAATGTCCGTATGGATCTCGTCATCGACAACTGCCTTGCCGACAGCGATGAAGGTGACATAGACTTTACCGACGGCGGAATCGAGGGCTCCCTGGAATTCAGGCTGAGCCGCAAGGCCGTCCGCTCCCTTGTCAGTGGTTCGAAAGTGTCCCTTGTACTGGACCTGAAGCCCGCGGTGCCTCAGCAGGAACTCGCTATCAGGATCAACTCCCTGTGGGAGGGGATTGTGTCCAATCCGAGAAGCCGCGGCCGGAGTGAACATTATCTGATGGGAATACTGCTCGGCAAACTTCTTCCCCGCGAGATGGTGGAGGCTTTCCGCTTCTGGAATCCAGGTGTGAAGCCAGGAGGTCTTGCCGCCGCTCTCAAATCCTGGAAATTCCCCGTTTCCGGATATGTGGGCTACGAGCGCAGCGTGGTTACCGCAGGGGGAGTGGACTGCTCCTCTGTAAACATGAAAACCCTTGAGTCCAAACTTGTCCCCGGTCTTTATTTCGCCGGGGAAGTTCTTGATATTGATGGTGATACGGGAGGCTACAACCTCCAGATCGCTTTCTGCACAGGTCATCTCGCCGGCCTTTCAATGGCGGCCCGGAACAAACAATAATAATTATGGGAACAACGGCTATTCTGTCTGCAATTCTTACACTTCTTTCCGGAATCGGCATATTCCTCGTCGCATGTCAGATGATGAGCTCCAATTTGGAATCGGCGAGTTCGGCGAAACTTAAAAGCCTCTTTGCCCGGGCCTCCAGAAGCAAACTGATCGGAGTCGGCATCGGAACGGTCGGGACAGCGGCCATTCAGAGTTCCGGAGCGACCACAGTGATGACGATAGGCTTTGTCAATGCCGGTATAATAACACTTTCGCAGGCCGCCACCATCATCTTCGGCGCCAACATAGGAACCACCGTCACCGCACAGATTGTTGCGCTCGGCATGTTCGGGAGCAATGCACTCTCCACCACTGTCATTTTCTCGGCATTCGCCGGAATCGGTGCACTGATGATGATGTTCGCGAAATCGTCCAATACCAGGACCTGGGGCGGCATCCTCACAGGATTCGGAATGCTTTTCGTGGGTCTCTCGCTTATGAGCGGATCAATGGAGGATTTCGCAGCCCTCGACGGGGTCAGGATATTCCTTGCGAAAATCAGCAATCCTTTGCTCCTTGTGCTGATAGGTGCCGTGCTGACCGCCATCATCCAGAGCTCATCCGTGATGACATCCATTGCTCTTGCGATGTGCGTCACCGGACTCATTTCCCTCAATCAGGGAATTTTTCTCACGATGGGCTCCAACATAGGATCCTGCATCGTGGCCATCATAGCCGGTATGACAAGTGGCGCCAATGCGAAGAGAACGGCATTGATTCACCTCCTGTTCAATTGCTCCGGAGTGATTGTCTTCCTCGTGGCCGGATGGCTGCTGAATGTTTTGAGCGGCAATTCCCTCAGCTTCGGTATCTTGTTTGAGAAAATGTTCCCGGACGCACCTCAGACTCAACTCGCGATGTTCCATACATTCTTCAATGTCGCAACCGTCATGTTCATGCTTCCGCTTACTGATGCGCTTGTCGGGTTTGTCACAAAGATTATCAGGACCGGCGATGTCTCTGGAAATGAGACTCTGCGACTGCACTATGTCGATGATAATATGCTTCAGGCTCCGCCTGTCGCAGTCGGCCAGACCAAACGCGAGATTCTCCGGATGGCGGATTTGTCGATGGCGAATTTCGACCGCTCGCTGGATATTATCACCACACTGAACTTCTCTGAAAGGGAATTGTTTGACAGTACCGAACAGGAAATCAATTTCATTAACAAGTCCCTGGTTGACTTTGTTGTCAAACTTTCTGACCGCAGGGGTCTTGGCGGACGCGACAAACTGTTCCTTTCCACCGTTTACAGGACCGTGCGTGATGTGGAACGTATAGGCGATTATGCCGAAAATATCGTCGAATATGCTGATGCCCTTTCTGCGGCCGGAGACAAATTCTCGGATGAGGCACTTTATGAGATCAGCCAGTTGAGGATTCTTGTTCATTCTCTGTATGACAAGGTCATTTCCGCTTACAGCAGGGAGAACATGGAAGATCTGGACCAGGCCAACATCATTGAAGAGCAGATTGATGACTTTACCAAGAGGATGGAAGATGACCACATAGAAAGGTTGAACAAGGGAATCTGCAATGCGAATACGGGTGCTCAGTACATGGAATTGTCATCCAATACGGAGCGAATCGCCGACCATCTCATAAATGTTGCGAAGACGATAAGAGCTTTTCAGACAGGAGCCTGAGTCATCTCCAATAAAAAAAGACCGCATCATTGTGCGGCCTTTCCGGAGCCAGCTATGAGGCTTGAACTCACGACCTTCGCGTTACGAATGCGCTGCTCTACCAACTGAGCTAGACTGGCTTTGCGCTGCAAATGTAGGAAAAATTACTTATATAATAATTCACATGAACTCACTTTTTTGGATAGTAGTATTCATAGTTTTCCTGGATTTCGGACTCAGCCTTGTGCTGAATGTGCTGAACATTAAGGCTTCCCAATCGCCTGTTCCTGATGTCCTGAAGGGTATTTATGATGAAGGCGAATATGCCAGGCAGCAGGATTATTTCCGCTGCAACAGGAATCTCAGTTTCGCTTCCACATTCGTGAACACCGCCGTGACGCTGGCATTCTTCGCGTTCGGCGGCTATGCTCTGGTTAACACCTGGGTTGTCGGGGTGACTTCCTCCGCCGTCCTGCAAGCCCTTCTTTTCTGGGCCGTGATATATCTTGTGTCGGATTTGTGTACTCTACCTATAGATATATATGAGACCTTCGTGGTGGAGGAAAAATTCGGATTCAATACCACAACGGCATGGACTTTCATCACCGATTTGCTGAAGAATCTTCTTCTGGACGGCCTTTTCCTCGGCGCCGCACTTGCGCTTGCGGTATGGCTCTACGGTCTGTCGCCCGAGTATTTCTGGCTGATTGCCTGGGGTGCCGTGGCTCTGTTCAATCTGTTCATGGACTACTTCTATTCCGAACTCATAGTGCCCCTGTTCAACAAGCAGACTCCTTTGGAAGAGGGGGCCCTCAGGACTGCAATCGAGGACTTCGCCGAAAAGGTGGATTTCCCCATCAGGAATATCTATGTGATAGATTCATCGAAGCGCAGCACCCACGCCAATGCGTACTTCGCCGGTTTCGGGCGCAAGAAGAGAGTAGTGCTCTATGATACATTGATCCAGCAACTTTCGACGGATGAGATAGTCGGAGTTCTTGCCCACGAGATAGGACATTACAAGCACAGAGACACCGTTAAGGACCTTGCGATTGATTTCGCCTCGTCGCTGCTGACCTTCTGGCTGTTCTCTCTTGTGATCGACTCTCCTGCGATCGCACAGGCTGCCGGGTGCGCCGAGCCGTCCTTCCATCTGAATCTCGCCGTGTTCTCCCTTATATATATACCGCTCTCTATGGTACTCGATCTTGCCGGGAATGTGTTTTCCAGAAAGCAGGAACGGGAGGCGGACGAGTTCGCCCGCAGTCACGGGATGGGGAAGAGCCAGTCTTCCGGTTTGAAAAAAATGTCCGCCAAGAGTCTGTGCAATCTTACGCCTCATCCGGCAGTGGTTTTTGTGGAATATTCGCATCCTACACTTGCACAGCGAGTTACGGCTTTGGAGCGCCCCCTGTAGCATTTCGCAGGCATTTTTTCTTCAAAATTTTTCAAAAAAAGTGCAGAAAAGTTTGGAGAATAAAAAAAAGTGCGTACA
>JAKSKQ010000080.1 GCA_024401675.1 Bacteroidales bacterium
GGGTGAAAGGTGACAGGGCTTCTGCGGCACTGTGTGGCATGTTGACTTTCACCTACGGTGTCTGTGGGGTGGTGAGGTGAAAGGTCATAGGCCTTCTGCGGCGCTCTGTGGCATGTTGGCTTTCACCTATGGCGTCTGTGAGGTGGTGAGGTGAAAGGTCATAGGGCTCCTGCGACACTCTGTGGTGTATTGGCTTTCACCTCTTTTACGCAATGACTTTTTCCGTTGATTATGGCTTCGCACACATCCGGGTTATTTCCCGCGGCCGGCTGCGGGAAGTGACTAACAGGGCGCTCCTCAGAGCGCACGGCGGAGGCCGGGATGGAGCGAAGCGAAATCGGTAGGACGGGAGCCGCGGGGGACGTTACGGGGGCAGAGCCCCCGTCAACAAGTGCGGCTCTCTTCGCCGACCGTGAGAACAACCATGCGCAGGTGCACCGATCCAAAGCGCGCCGCAGTGTGCATGGCGGTGAATAACCATGCAGGCGGCAGGCGCAGGAGTATGAAATTATCATAATTATTCCTATCTTTGTATGTTTGCGTATTCTGCGCAGGCGACGACCTATTCTTACTCTATTCCAAAACTTCAGGTTTGACATATCCGCGCGATTTGTTTCGATGTGACGCATGTCGACAGGCCACAGAGCGGCGCAGGAGGCATCAGGGCCTGCGGCACAAGACTCACAGAGCAGCGTGACGCACGACGACAGGCCGCAGAGCGACACTGGAGGCATCCGGGCCTGCGGCACAGAGCCCACAGAGCAGTGTGACGCACAACGACAGGCCACAGAGCGGCGCAGGAGGTACATTCCCGTGCGCGTCACGGGTTATTTCCCGCGGCCGGCTGCGGGGAGCTCCGGGGAAAGGCTCTCCTCGCCGCCCGTGAGAATAACCCTGCAGGAAGTGACTAACAGGGCGCTCCTCAGAGCGCACGGCGGAGGGACGGGGCCCCCGCAAAAGCATGCTTTTGTGGGGTGTCAGGCCGGGATGGAGCGAAGCGATATCGGTAGGCCGGGAGCCGCGGGGGACGTTACGGGGGCAGAGCCCCCGTCAAAAAGAATAATGAATGTATATGATTAAGATATAAGGCTATGGCTGAATGGACTGAAGAAGAAAGACTGAAGATTTGGAACAAGGCTGATATTGAAGGGAGTCTGGACCCCGCCGTATGGAGGAAAGACCAGTACGGAGCTCTCATCAGATGGGAGATGTATGGCCTGAAGAGGGTGAGAGAGAGCGCAGGATGGGTCATCGACCAGGAAAAACCGGCAAATGGCGCCGGGGATATAATCAACAGGGCAAAGGCTGTTCAGTGGTTCAATTTCGAGAACAGCAGGGACGGGAAGGCTTTCGGCCAGGTGTACGCTAAAAGAAAGGATTAGCAATGAGCCGTCCAATCAAGGACTTCACCCTGTCAAAGTACCGCGAGCTTCTCACTTCTCTGAGAGGCTATGACGGCGTCATACTGAGGCATGATGTGGACAAGAAGCCTCAGAACAGTCTCGAGATGGCCAGGCTCGAGGCATCATTGAAGAGAAAATCAATCTATTATTTCCGCACGAAGAAAAGCATCCTGAATAAGGAAATCATTGAGGAAATCGCCTCCCTCGGGCATGAGATAGGCTATCATTATGAGTCACTTACGACATGCAACGGAAATGTGGATGCGGCCTGGAAGGATTTCCAGAAGAATCTCGAGAAGATAAGGGCGATTGCGCCGGTGAGCAAAGCCTGCATGCACGGGTCCCCGAGGTCGAAATGGGACAGCAGGGACATATGGAAGAAATATGACTACCGCAGTGTCGGGATTGAGTTCGAGCCGTATCTGGACACGGATTTCAGCAAGACTTTCTATCTGACGGACACCGGAAGGAGATGGGATGGAAGCAAGTACAGCGTAAGGGACAAAATCCCTGAGTATCAGGAGATTTGGGAGAAGCAGGGGCTTTCATTCAGCACTACTGACGAGATCATTTTTGCGGCGCGGGCACATACGCTGCCGGAAAGCGTCATGATTACTACGCACCCGCAGAGGTGGACCGACAAGAACGGAGAATGGCTGTGGGAACTTTTCAGCCAGAAGCTCAAAAACCGCATCAAGCGACGCAGGCTCAACAACCCGGTTGAAATCGCAGAGCCGGATTTCGGCACGGAGGCGGCAGAGGTAGTAGTTAATAGCTCAGAGCCGGATTTCGGCGCAGAGGCGGTAACGGAACCGGATGCTGCCGAGATAGGTGCAAAACCGGTAGCCGGACCAGAAACCGAAGTACAGAGCGCGGACGGGCAGCAGGAAGCAGTTTCGGAGGCAACGCAGGGCGCAGAGGAGGCGGAAAAGGCAGCGGAAGTGGCGGTGAAAGAAGCGACGAAAGAGGTAGCGGAAGAGGCGACAAAAGAGCCGGTGAAGGAGCCGGCGGAAGAGGAGGAGGAGGAGTTTACGCTGTTCAGCTAGGCGGACGGCAGAGGAATTGGACCGCACAAAGGAAATTGAACAGCACAAAAGGGAATTGAACCACATAATTTGACAAATAGATTAATCCGACCATAAATTATGAAAAGAGTTATCAGACTGATGATTGTGGCGATGGCGGCACTGGCGGCGGTGTCCTGCGTGACGCCGAAGAAGGTGCTGTACCTGCAGGATATGAAGCAGGGCACACAGATTGAACTTGAGAACAAATATGAGGCTGTAGTAAGCCCTAATGACGAGCTTCGCATTCTCGTGTCCTGTCACGACGAAGATCTCTCCAAGCCTTTCAACCTCAGCTACGGAGCAAATGGAGGCGGTATGATGGGTAATGGGAACCAGCGCATGGGCTATCTCGTGGACATCTACGGCAACATCCAGTTCCCTATTCTCGGAACCATCCACGTTGCAGGCAAGACCAGGCTCCAGCTCCAGGACATGATAAGGAAGATGCTCATCGAGGGCAAGTACATCGACGACCCGTTCGTGATGGTACGCTTCAACAACTACAAAATCTTCTTCCTCGGACCGGACGGAGGCAAGGCTATCACCATCCCTGAGGAGAGATGCACCTTCCTCGAGGCCCTGTCCCTCGCAGGAGACCTGAGCAACTACACCCGCAGGGACAAAATCGGAGTCCTGAGGGAAGTGGACGGGAAGATGACCCTCCGCTACCTCGATCCACGTAAGTCAGACGTCTTCAATGACCCTTACTATATGCTGCAGCAGAACGACATAGTCATCACGCAGTCCATCAAGTCCAGATACTACAGGGACGAATTCACCTACTGGACATCCTGGATTTCTCTCCTGTCGTCCGCAGCAACCATCGCAACCCTCGTAACTATCTTCTTACCAAAGCAATAGACTATGGCTGAAACCAACGACCTGCAATTCCTTGAGGAAAAGAAACGCAAGGTACACGTCAAAGACATCATAATGCTGGTGCTCAGGAACCTGCACTGGCTGATACTCTGCGCCGCAATTGGCGGAGTAGTCGCAACCTACCTCGTCCGCAAGCAGGACAAGGTGTACAGAAGCAACGCCACCATCATACTCAAGATTGGCTCACAGAATGCCGGCGGATTGAGCGATGCGGCAATGAGCGGCTTCTCCGGCACGCTCGGTCGCCTTTCATCCCCTTCGGTGCGCAACGAAATACTCGTGCTCAAGTCCAAGACCACAATGATGGAAGTCGTCAGCAGGTTGAAACTCAACGAGTACTACAGCGTGAAGACCAAGGTGGTGAAGAGGCAGAGGGACCTCTACCAGCAGTCTCCTGTCGAAGTCGTCCTTCCTGAGGCGACCCAGAACACCGAAATAGCCTTCACAATCACTCCGCAGAAGGACTCCAATGTAGTTATCGCGATAGCAGGCTACAATCCGGTCACCGTCAGATACGGCCAGACCGTCATCAGTCCGCTCGGAAAGATTATCGTCAAGCCTACCTGGTACCTCACGGACAACTACATCGGCGAACAAATCCGGTACCGTAGAACTTCCATTTCCAGTGCCGCTGACAAATACAGGTACGCACTCAACGCAAATTATGACGGAACCACCACATCTGTTGTCAATATCTCACTGCAGGATACTTCACCGCAAAGGGCCGCAGACATAATCAACGCGACGATAGAGGTTTATAATGAGGACGTAGTAAGGGACAAGACAATACTTCTGGACTACACCAACAACTACATTGACGAGCGTCTAAGCATGCTGAGTTCCGACCTCGGAAGCAACCAGAACGAAATCGCCAACTTCAAAAGCAGCAACACATTGATTGATGTAGGCAGCTATGGTCAGCAGTACCTATCAGCTACGGTACAAAGCAATGCTGAAGTCGAGAGCCTTATGAAGCAGCTCTCATTCGCGGAATATCTCTCCGACCAGCTGTCCAAGAGCAAAGAGGTAAGACCTATCGCCACAAGCATAGAAATCAATGACGGAGCCGTCTCCGGTGTCATTGCACAATACAACGACCTTGCGTTCCAGATCAGCAAGTACGAAAGTTCCGGAGCCGCCAACAATCCGGCAGTACGCAACCTTATGGGGCAGATAGAGACAATGAGGCTCAATCTTCTCGAGATACTCAGCGTCTACAAGGAAACCACCTCCGAACGCATCCAGAGAGCAAAGCAGCAGGGTCTTGTAGCGACCGAGAAAGTGAAGGCGGTTCCACGCCAGCAGATCTACCTCAGCAATGTGGAGAGGATGCAAAGCATCAAGGAAGATCTCTACAGGGAACTTCTCTTGAAGCGAGAGAATATGATGATAAACCAGCCTGCCATCGAAGGCAGCGCGAAGATTGTGGACGAGGCGAGAGTCATCAACAGCCCTATCGCCCCGGACGAGATGAAATGGACTCTCATAGGAATCCTCCTCGGACTGGCATTCCCTGTGCTGCTTTTCTTCCTCATCAGACTGCTCAATACAAGCGTACATACAAGAAGGGATGTCGAGGATGAAGTCACCATTCCGTTCCTCGGCGAGATCCCGGCAAAGGAGAAGAATGACGACAGGTACATAGTGATTGACGGGGCGAAGAGAGACAACATCTCCGAGGCGTTCCGCGGACTGAGGACCAACATAGACTACCTCGTGCCGAACAGTGGGAAGGCGAAAGTGTACATCTTCACCTCCTTCCTGGAGAGTTCCGGAAAGACCTTCATCTCTTCAAATGTGGCCGTCAGCTATGCCCTGCTGGGCAAAAAGGTGGCTCTCGTGGGTCTCGACCTCCGCAAGGGAACCCTCGCCAAGGTGTTCGGCAAGCACGCCCATCTCGGAGTGACCTCATTCCTTTCCGGAAAGATCTCATACCCTGAGGACATTGTCTACAGGGACGAGAATCTGCCGTCACTGGACATCTACTTCAGCGGACCTATCCCGCCGAACCCGTCGGAACTCCTGTCCAGTGAGCGTATGGACCAGCTGGTTGCATATCTCGAGGAACATTACGACTATGTCTTCCTCGACAGCGTGCCGGCAGGTCTTGTGGCCGATGCCGACATTGTGAAGAAATATGCCGACGCCACCATTTTCGTCATCCGTTCCGGAAAGTTCGACAAACGTATGCTTCCGGACCTTCAGAAGCTATATGACGACAACAAGTTCCCTAACCTCAGCATCATGATGAACGGAGTCGACCTGAAGAAAGTCAAGACTTATGGCTATGGCGGCAGTTACGGTTACGGCTATGGGTACGGATACGGTTATGGATACGGGTACGGCTATGGCTATGGTTACGGCCGCGGATATGGCTACGGATACGGCTACGGAGCCGATTATGGCGTAGAGACCGAAGACAAGAAGCACAAGCACAAACATCACCACGAAGAAAACAAGGGAGAATCAAAGGATGAGTAATTTCGCACTTATCGGAGCGGCAGGCTACATCGCCCCGCGCCACCTCAAGGCAATAAAGGACACGGGCAACGAGCTGCTCGCAGCATATGACAAGTTCGACAGCGTAGGCAGGCTGGACAGTTTCTTCCCGGAATGCTCGTTCTTCACGGAGAACGAACTGTTCGACAGGCACTGCTCCCGTCTGATGCACAGCG
>JAKSKQ010000081.1 GCA_024401675.1 Bacteroidales bacterium
TATGCGCGGGATGGGCTTGAAGAACTCATAGGCCTCCGAAACCGGCATCTCCAGCACATCGGCGATGGTCTTGCCTTTGTAATGAACCGCAAGAGTATCGGGCTTGTAGCGTTTGCCTCGGCAGGCGGGGCAGAGTACATTTACCGAAGGCAGGAAATTCATTTCAAGGACCTTCAGCCCCGCACCCTTGCATTCTTCGCACCGGCCTCCCTGCACATTGAACGAGAATCTTCCCGATGAGAAGCCGCGCACCTTCGCGTCCGGCGTCGCTTCGAAAAGGGCGCGGATGTCGTCGAACACACCCGTGAATGTAGCCGGATTGCTTCTGGGCGTCTTGCCGATGGGACTCTGGTCCACTTCGATGAGTTTGTCGATATTTTCGATACCGACTATCCTGTCATAGGGCAGAGCCTGCTCGCGGGAGCGGTAGAATTTGTTTTTCAGTACACGTACCAGAGTTTCGAGTATCAGCGAACTCTTGCCGCTGCCGCTCACACCGCTGATGCCCACCATACATCCGAGGGGGATGTCGAGATCGATGTTGCGCAGATTGTTGCCGCGGGCGCCGCGTATTCCGAGCGACAGACCGTTGCCGGCCCGGCGTGTGGAAGGCACTGTGATTGAATCGTCGCCGCGGAGGTATTTCAGCGTGACGCTGTCTCCTTCGGGATTGTCCGCCGGTCCGTTGTAGCAGATGTTTCCGCCTTTCTCGCCGGCTCCCGGACCGACATCCACCAGCCAGTCCGCGCTCTGCATGGTCTCGGCATCGTGCTCCACCACCATCACGGTGTTCCCTTCATCCCGCAGTGCCTTGAGAGAGGAGATGAGTTTGCGGTTGTCGCTCTGGTGCAGGCCGATGCTCGGTTCATCGAGGATATACAGGACCCCGACCAACTTGGTGCCGATCTGGGTAGCGAGCCTGATTCTCTGACTCTCACCTCCGGAAAGAGAAGCGGTGGGACGGTCGAGGGTGAGATAGTCCAGCCCTACTCCGAGCAGGAAATTAACTTTGTCATGGAGTTCCTTCAGTATGTCAGTGGAAATGGTGTTCTGACGCTTGTCCATCTTGGACGGAAGGGAGTCCAGCCACTGCTTCAAAGCGGAAATTTCCATCGCGGAGACTTCGTAGATAGGTTTGCCGTCCAGTTTGAAATATGCTGCTTCTTTCTTCAGGCGGGTGCCGTGGCAGACGGGACATACTATCTTGTCATCGATATCATCGATGATTCCGCCGAATGACTCCATTTGTGACAGATTGCCCTCACCGACTCTGAAAAGTTCGTCGGAGCCGAATATTATCAGAGAGATAATCTCGTCCGGCAGATCCTCGATGGGAGTGTAGAGGGACACATCGTATTTCCTTGCGATGGAGCGGATTATGTCGAATTTACGGTTCTCCCTCACCGGCCCCAGAGGCACTATGCCTCCCTGGGCTATGGACAGGCGCCGGTCGGGAATGATTGAGTCCATATCCACATTGACAATAGTCCCGAGTCCCTTGCAGTGGGGACAGTAGCCCTGCGGCGAATTGAAGGAGAAGGAATGCGGTGCCGGTACCGGAAGTGAGATTCCAGTGTCGGCGCAGATGAGATTCTTTGAAAAATGTTTCAGCTGGCCCGTCTCGGCATCCATCACCGTCACGGAGCCTTTGCCGAAGTTGAGTGCCGTGCCTATCGAGGCGCGCAGACGTTTCATGTCCTCCTCCGAAGGCTTCAATTTGTCCACCACCAGATCGATGAAATGTATCTTGTACCTGTCCAGAGCTTCTACTTCTGTAAGATCGACTATCTCGCCGTCGATCCGGGCCTCGGTGTATCCTCTCTTGCGGAGGGTGGCGAGAAGTTCCTTGTAGTGTCCCTTGCGTCCGTCCACCAACGGGGCCAGGAGGTAACATTTGCGACCGCTCCAGTTTTCAAGCACGATATCCAGTATCTGCTCGTCGCTGTAGCGCACCATTTCCTTTCCGGTGGCGGGGGAGTATGCGGTGGCTGCTCTGGCGTAGAGCAACCTCAGGTAATCATAGATTTCAGTGATGGTGCCCACCGTCGAACGGGGATTGTTCCCGGTGGTCTTCTGCTCGATGGCAATGATGGGGCTGAGGCCCTCGATACTCTCCACTTCCGGTTTTTCCAGTATGCCCATGAAGTGTTTGGCGTATGTGGAAAGAGTGTCCATATAGCGGCGCTGACCCTCGGCGTAGATGGTGTCGAACGCGAGGGAACTCTTGCCGCTGCCGCTCAATCCGGTGACCACGATGAACTTGTTCCTCGGAATTTCCAGCGAAACGTTCTTCAGGTTATGTGCCCGGGCACCTGTAATTTTTATGGAATCAGTTTTCTTCATCCTCAAGGGGAAGGTTGAATGGCTCGAGAAAAGGGTTGGTCTGGCGCTCGGCAGCGATGCTCGTCATTCCTCCATGTCCGGGAATCACATCGATATCCCCGTCCAGGGTCATCAGTTTCGTCCTGATGGAGTTCATTATACTGTCGTAGTCCCCGCCTCTGAAATCGGTGCGGCCGATACAACCGGCAAAAAGCGTGTCTCCGCTGAGGAGGAGTTTCTCGCTGCGGCACAGATAGCACACGCTTCCGGGACTGTGGCCCGGAGTGTGAAGCACTTCGAGAGAGATTTCTCCGACGGAGATCATGTCGCCGTCACAGATATACTCGGAGGGGATGTTCTTGGTCTGCGGGTCGGGGAATCCTATGAATTTTGCGGTCACCAAATTCTCCTCCTCCATCTGGAAGAGGTCGTCCTTGTGGTAGGTGACTGGAAGAGCGTATGTGTCGCAGCAGTCCTTCAGCCCGGTGACATGGTCGATATGGGCGTGGGTGAGAAGGATTTTTTCAACCTTCAGGCCGCTGTTGCTTATGAAGGAGTGGAACTGGTCCTTCTCTTGAGGGGAATGATATCCCGGATCGACCACCACAGCCCTCAGGCCGTCATCCCAGAGAATCACGCAGTGCGCCCTGAGAACATTGAATTCGAATAATTTTATGTGAATCACAGTTCTTGCTCCGTTATTGTTCCGTCCGCCTCTGTGTTATTGAGCGAATAGTGAAACGATGTTCAGAATGACCTTCGATGCCTTTTCCATGGACTCGAGAGGCACATATTCCATTTTCCCGTGGAAATTGTGGCCGCCGGCGAATATGTTGGGGCAGGGCAGGCCCATGAAGGAGAGGTTGGCCCCGTCGGTGCCTCCGCGGATGGGCTGTACCTTGGGCTTGATGCCTTCCATTTCCATTGCCTTCACAGCCTTTTCCACAATGTGGATATGCGGCTCGACTTCTTTCCTCATGTTGTAGTACTGGTGCTTGAGGGTAAGAGTCGCGCATCCGGCGCCGTATTTCGTGTTGATGAAATCCACGCATTGACCGATCATCTGCTTCTTCTGCTCGAAGAGGTCCATCGAATGGTCGCGGATGATGTAGTTGACTGTCGCTTCTTCCACCGTGCCCTTGAAGCCGATGATATGGAAGAATCCCTCATAGCCTTCGGTGTATTGGGGCTTCTGGTTTGCGGGGAGCAGACTGTCGAGTTCCTCCGCTATCATTATCGCATTGAGCATCTTACCTTTGGCATAGCCCGGATGGATGTTGCAGCCCTGGATTTTAACTGTCGCGGCGGCGGCGTTGAAGTTCTCGTACTCGAGTTCTCCGACAGCCCCTCCGTCCATGGTGTAGGCGTAGGAGGCGCCGAACTTCCCGACATCGAACTTCGCGACTCCGCGTCCGATTTCCTCATCGGGAGTGAAGCCGATTTTGATTGTACCGTGGCGGAATTCGGGGTGTTCCACGATATACTGCACTGCGTCCATGATTTCCGCGACTCCGCCCTTGTCGTCGGCTCCCAGAAGGGTGGTGCCGTCGGTGGTTATGATGGTCTGGCCCTTGTAGTCAAGCATTTCCGGGAAGTCAGCGGGGTCGAGACTCAGGCCCGGGACTCCTTTCAGGGGAATCGGGCTGCCGTCATAGTTTCTGATTATCTGCGGCTTGATGTCTGCGCCGGAGGCGTCGGGGGCTGTGTCCACATGGGCGATGAAACCCACTGAGGGAATCGTCCTGCAACCTTTTTCGTCGCAGACATGTTCCTGGATGTTGGCCGGAATGGTTGCCATCACATATCCGTATTCGTCTATCGAAGCATCCACTCCCATTGCGAGGAGTTCGCCGCGGAGCATCGTGAGAAGGTCCAGCTGTTTTGCCGTGCTGGGCTGGGAAGGGGAGTCCTCGTTGGACTGGGTGTCAACTGCGACATAGCGCAGGAATCTGTCAAGAATCGGTTCCATATCTAGTACTGCGTTAATTTCAATCTGAATTTTCGACTTCCAAAGTTAAGGAAATAATATGAGTAAGTCTCATTATTTTTGACCGGAGTGCGTTTCCATGTGTCCTTGTCTATTCCGAAAAGAACGCTTTCGGTGGTGCCTTCGGCGGTGAAGCCGAGTTTTTCGTAGGTTCTGCCGTCCGACCACTCCAGGTCCGCATAGCTCATTATGTCATCCGGATGGATTTCCTCTATGAATTTTCGGAGGACCTTGCCCATCCCTCCGGATATTCTGGAGTCGGCGAGCGAGGCGTAGCGCACCCATTCGCATGAGCGGATTTTCTTTTCTCCCTTTGTCCATGTGCGCGCCGACGAGAATTGTGCCGCACCTACAAGGGCGCCCTTGTGGAAGATTCCGTAGTGGTATCGGCTGGTGGCGTGGCCGTAGCCATGATTGGCATCCATGAAGGCGGCGCAGGTTGAGGCATCTATCCGGCGCACCTCGCAGTTTCTCGCAAATATGCTGCGGAAATGCTTTCTGTGCGCTTCTATCCGCTTTCTGTACTGCTCGGGACGAGCCTCCAGACGGTCTTGGGCAATCATCAGGACGGGAGCGTTTTTCCGCCTGTCTTCAACGGCCTGCCGGACGGCATCCCTTTGGGTGAGAGCCTCCTGAGGACTTCTTGCCGCCACCTTGATCAGCAGCAGGTCCTCTTCCAGCCATTCGAAATATTTGCCCGAATTGTCCATATAACGCAAAATTACAAAAAAATACTTACCTTTGTCGCACGGTTTCTGAGGTATGGTGTAATGGTAGCACTACAGATTTTGGTTCTGTCTGTCCAAGTTCGAATCTTGGTATCTCAACCACTCGAAAAAGCCCTCGCAGAAGTGCCTGCGGGGGCTTTTTAATTTCTTGACGGGCGTGTCCCAACTCCTTGAGATAGAATCACCTACACCTTCGCTGCGCTCTGCCATCACGCCGCCTGCTCCCAGACGCATACTTGCGCCTCCGCTACGCTCCACCGCAAGAATGCTCCCCCTTAGTTCATCCGTCCAGGCGGATGAATCAGGGAACTTATGCTTTATCATTCCATATCCGATCACGTTTGTCGTGCGTCAGAAGGGCCATTTCACGCACAAGCCCCTTTGAATTTCAAATCGGTGCGTCAAAAGGGCCATTTCACGCACAAGACCCTTTGAATTTCAAATCGGTGCGTCAAAAGAACCATTTCACGCACGGAATGGTACAGACATCGTTCACACCCCGAACCAATCCTGTTTCATCCGCGCAGACGGATGAACACAAATATGCTTTATCATTCCAAATACCGATGTACGTTTTGTCTGGGCTTTATGGCCCGGATTTTTTTGCAATATTCGCGATATTGCGGGAATTGAAGTACATTCTCGAGTTTAACACTTTGTTTTTAAGATATCGAAGCCCCAGACCGCTACAGTA
>JAKSKQ010000082.1 GCA_024401675.1 Bacteroidales bacterium
CAAAACCGGATGTCGAATTGCCGCTGGCGGCAAGCATCCCGGCCCCCTGAATCAGTACACGATCCAATTCAGGAGACAAATACTTGTTTTTTGTTTTCATATTCAATAAAATAAATAGTGTCGGCTAATTATCCTTGGACGCAAATATAAAAAATTATATCATAAGTGCACCAACCAGACCAAGAATTGCATAAAATTCCGGAAGAGCGGCGTAGATAAGAGTGTTGGTGAACACATCGTGGCCCTGGGACACTCCGACAATACCGTTGGCGCAGACCTGGCCCTGACGGATAGCGGAAAGCATGCACACGAGACCCACGCACAGACCGATGCCGAAAATCATCAGTCCGGTGGCAGGATCGGCAGCCATCTTGCTGCGGAGCATGAAGAATGCCACAAATCCGTAGATACCCTGGGTTGCGGGAAGGGCTGAAAGAATCATGTAAGATCCTGAGCCTTCGGGTTTCTTTTTAAGAGCGCCTTCAGCGGCGTTTCCAGCAAGAGTAGTTCCGATTGATGAACCGATACCGGCAAGGGCAAGCACAAGGCCCAGTCCGATATAACCAAGAATTGTTTCGATCATAATGTTGTTGATTTTATTAATTGTTTATTTTTTCAAAGGGTTGTATTTTGTTCCTGCGGGCTCGTATCCGGAATTCTTGAAGAATTCGAGGAAATTGAGCCTGAGCGGATGCACGAAGGCGCCGAGTGCCGCCATCGCGATATTCAGTACATGGCCGACAAGAGCGATGAGAACGAATGGTATCCATCCCAGCCCGCCATCTCCGAGAGTCATCTTCGCAAGGTCGTTGAATGCGAATCCGAGCATGCTGCCTGCAAGTCCGAGGGCATACAGGCGGAGGTAACTCAGGACATCACCGAGCACACCTGTCACAGTGTTGTAGGTCTCCCACAGTCCGCTGCCCACATTGAGCAGAGGATTCCGGTGGATGTCGTTGAGAAGGAAAATGCCTATTGCGGATACGATTCCGAGAATGATTATCACAAGGCGGGTGATATCCTTGTCAAGCACACCGGCGAGGCAGAATGTGAGGACCACGACGGACCCCACAATCAGAAGAGTCCAGCCGCAAACTCCGAGGGAGCCAAGCAGGCCGTTGTTCTTCACCGCATACACTGCCTTGACTGTCATGGCCAGACAGAGATGGACAATACCGACCACAAGGGCCAGAATCATCGTGCCGTCGTAACCGGCTATGGTCTTGGGGACCATTACAGCCTTCAGGCAGTCGGGGATGCAGTTCCACTGGCTGATGTCGATTGAGAAGAAAGTATGGAAGAGGAAACCCACGATTATGGTCCCGACTCCGAGAGTTGTGACCAGAGGTGCGAGTGAAGCGAAACTCTTCACCTTCTTCAGAAGCAGGCCGACAGCAACCAGCACAATACCGTAGCCGGCATCTCCCATGCACATTGCGAAGAACAGCAGGAAGAATACGGAAATGTACGGTGTCGGGTCGAAGCCGTTGTAGGCCGGACGACCGTACATATCGGTGAGCGTCTCGAACATGCGCACGAACCTGTTGTTCCTGAACTTGATGGGCGGATTGTCCCCGGCCTCGGCCTTGGTTGCCATATAGTAGCAGTCCATCTTGTCAAACTTCTCCGACAGGAAGGCGTCGTCTTCTGTGGGCGCGAAACCTTCGAAGACAGTGAGCACGTCTTCCGCGGCGGTTTCAGCCTTGAGGGACGCCAGATAGAGGTTCAGGTCCGAATTGAGTGCATCAATCTCGGCAAGCAGTGTACCGATATCGGATTTATGCTGCACGAGCTCCTCCTTATGGGCCTTGATGGCGGCCTCATTGGAAGCTATATCGGCCTCAACCTGAGAGAGAGTCCTCGAAGGAAGAGATGCGTTTTCCTTGAACGGGAATCCTTCCGCGCTGCCGGCAAGACATACGCAAACCGTCTTTGAGTCATTGCTGCACACGGTCAGCGGATATTCATTCTCAAGGTCAGCGCTGAACTTCTTCGCGGGAATGCGGTAGAAATGAAGTTCCACACCGGCCTTTTCAAGAGAATCTATCCGCTGGGGGTCCCATTGTCCCCATGCGGCCGTCTCAGCCTTTTCAAGGGCAAGTGCGTCGGAAGCGGCCTTCAATGCGGCGGACTCGGCATCCTCTCCCCTCTCCAACTCGTGGATACGGGCTTTCAACGCCTCCATCCGGGACAGAATCCGGGCGGAATGTTCATCCACCGGCTTGCTGCTCCTGGATATATCGACAAGACCCAGTTCCCTGAGAGACTCCAGAAATTCATCCTTCTTTCCGGATAGCAGAATGAAGGAATATTTTGTCATTTTCTCTATCATTGAGCTGAAGCCTCCTCCTCTTCCTGAGCCGCGTGGCGACTCTTGACTATCTTGGACGAGGCCTTTGAAAGGTTCTCCTCATCCTCCAAATATCGCTTGATTTTGCGGATTGCCTCCTGATATCCGGGAATCTGCACCTTTTCATAAAGGTTCACCTTCTGAGTGGTCTTCCTCCTTTGGAAATCAAGAATCCTGCTCTTGCGCATGCAGACCTCGGCCTCAAGGCCCAGACGGCTGAGGCTCTTGAGAATCTCAACTCCGTCGGGATACCAGGCCGGTGCACAGAAAGCGTCGAACTCGCCGATTTCGTACTTTATCTCTCCAAGCTCCGGAGTATTGACACCGGCCACCTTGGCAGTGGTGAGCTCCACATCCACAATCCTTACCAGATCCGGCTTGAACTCATTCCAGAGGGCGGCCATCGAGTCATAGCGTGAAAGAGAGCTTTCCAGTTCCCTTTGGATGGCCTCGCTCTGCTTGCGGGCCGCTATTGCGCTGAGCCTCAGAGCCGATTCCTTGTTCTTCAGGGTAGGCAAAGCCCTCTGCCGCATCTTCAATTGCTTTCCGATGTTGTTCAGAGAGGTTTTGTTGTATTGGAATTTGATTGCCATTTAACTTTCCGGTGATTTTCTACTTCTTCCAGTATTTGTCGATGAATTTCTGCTTGATGGCGGTCTCGGCCGGCGTGAAGTATTTGCAGAAGAGTTCCCACGCAGTATCGAGCATCTGGTCGATGGTTATATTCACATCGATTGCAAGAATCCTGGTGGCATAGTCCTTCGCATACTCGAGACACCTGTTGTCATAGTCAGAAAGGTCAAATCCGTTCTCCAACTTGGTCTTTGCATTCTGGGCATCAGCGTACAGGCGGACAGAAGCGTTCATCACCTGGGAGTGGTCCTCCCTTGTCTGCTTGCCCTGGACGAGTTGCTTGAGTCGGCTCAACGAACGGAACGGGTCGATGATGACCTTTCCTGAATCGGCATCGGCGCGGAGGAAAAGCTGACCCTCGGTGATGTAACCGGTGTTGTCAGGAATCGCGTGAGTGATATCGCCGTCGTTGAGGGTGGTGACTGCTATGATGGTGATGGAACCGCCGTCGGGAAGCTGCACCGCCTTCTCATAAATCTTTGCGAGGTCGGAATACAGCGAACCGGGCATGGAGTCCTTGGAAGGAATCTGGTCCATACGGTTGCTGACTATCGAGAGAGCGTCCGCGTACAGAGTCATATCCGTAAGGAGGACAAGCACTTTCTCATTCTTCTCCACAGCGAAATACTCCGCAGCGGCAAGAGCCATATCAGGAATGAGCAACCTCTCCACAGGCGGCTGTTCGGTGGTATTGACGAAAGAGATGATCTTGTCCAGGGCTCCGGCATTCTCGAACTCGCTCTTGAAGTAGAGGTAGTCGTCGTTGGTGAGTCCCATACCGCCGAGAATGATCTTGTCCACGTCGGCACGGAGGGCTACCTGCGCCATCACATTGTTGTAAGGCTGGTCCGGATCGGCGAAGAAAGGAATCTTCTGTCCGGAAACCAGTGTATTGTTAAGGTCTATGCCGGCGATGCCGGTAGGAATGAGCTGTGAAGGCTGGCGTCTCTTGTAAGGGTTGACGGAAGGGCCGCCCACAGCGACTCTCTTTCCTTCGATTGCAGGGCCTCCGTCGATAGGCTCGCCGTATGCGTTGAAGAAACGGCCCGCCAGTTCATCGGAAACCGTCAGCATCGGCGGTTCGCCGAGGAAAGTGACTTCGGCATTAGTGGGAATGCCTTCGGTACCGGCGAACACCTGGAGGGTGACCATATCACCCCTGGTCTTCACTACCTGTGCGAGGCGCCCGGCGACCAGGGCAAGTGATTCATTCGTGACGCCGTCGGCTTTCAGAGAAACCGTGGCCTTGGTAATCGCCTCAAGTTGAGTGTATATTTTCTGAAATGCCTTATTTGCCATTGCTTTCGAGAAGTTTATTGAGTTCTGAACAGTATTTGTCGAATTCCGCGCTCTTGTACTCGGAGAAGTTCATCTGGCGGATGATATTGATGACATTCTTGTAGAAATTCCGGCACTCTTCGAAATTCTCGAAGTCGAAGCTGCGGTCACATATTCCGAGGACGAGGGTCAGGATGAACTTCTGCCTTTCCAGAGGGCAGAGGGCGTCGATTGCGTCAAGGGCATCCTGCTGAAGGACAGAGAAATCCACCAGTTCGGATTTCCAGAACATCTCGTGATACGACATCGGCACACCGTCGTCGCCGAGAATGTTGATCTGCTCCGCGGCATCCTTACCCTTGCGGATGATGAACTTGGTCTTCTCGACCATCTCCACCCAACCGGGCATTATCTTCTCGGAAAGATATTCGCGGATTTCAGGATATTCGAGATACTTGGAATATGATTCAATCGGATTGACGGCAGGGTACCTCTTCTGGTCCGCGCGGCTCTGTTCAAGGGCGTAGAAGCAGCGGGCGGCCTTTTTTGTACTTTCTGTCACGGGCTCCTTGAGGTTACCGCCGGCGGGAGACACGGTCCCGATAAATGTCACGGAGCCCTTCTCGCCGTTGTTGAGAATCACCTGTCCGGCACGTGCGTAGAAGTTGCTGATGATTGCGGACAAATCGACAGGGAATGCATCTGCACCGGGAAGTTCCTCCATACGGTTGCTCATCTCGCGGAGCGCCTGCGCCCAGCGGGAAGTCGAGTCGGCGAGCAGCAGGACCTTGAGTCCCATGGCACGGTAATACTCGCAGATAGTCATCGCCGTATAGACGGAAGCCTCACGCGCCGCAACGGGCATGTTGGAAGTGTTGCAGATGATGGTAGTACGTTCCATCAGGTGGCGGCCGGTGTGGGGATCGATGAGTTCGGGGAACTCGGTGAAGATTTCCACAACCTCATTGGCACGTTCTCCGCAGGCGGCCATCACGATGACCTGGGCGTCACCCTGCTTGGCAATGGCGTGCTGGAGCACTGTCTTCCCGCAGCCGAAGGGACCGGGAATGAAGCCTGTACCGCCCTCTGCGAGGGGGTTGAGGGTATCGCTGACACGAAGTCCCGCCTCCCTTATGCTTGAAGGCCTGGGCTTGCTCTGATATGCCTTGACAGCGACCTTTGCA
>JAKSKQ010000083.1 GCA_024401675.1 Bacteroidales bacterium
TGGCAGTAACAGTTTTATTGTTCAATTTCCCAATTGTAATCGTTTTCGACAATGGAATCGATCGTTCCGTCATTGCCGGATGGTGATGTACACAAGGTCATTACTCCTTGCATTTCCTCGGCCAGTATTTCAGGCCTTTCATAGCTTTTTTTAATTCTCATAAAAATTTGATTTATGTGGTTTATTATAATTATTTGATGTATTGTCTGAAATTATCCACGCGGATGAAAGTCATCATATTGGAATCGTGCTGCCTGACAGGCAGGCCGCGGGACTCGGGAGCGCCGACTCTGACCACTCCAACTATGTCCTCCCCTTCGAACATCCAGTCAGCGTACTGGAAACCGTGGAAGAAGGGGTCAGGGTCATACATAAGTGTCTTTACCTCAGTCCATTGGTGTAGGTCAGGGCTATACAGAAGAACAAGTTTGTTCCTCATCAGCGAATGAGAAATGCCGACCTTGTACCCAAGTCCGATATGGTTGAACTCCTGCTCGGAGTCAGGATTTGTCAGTGCCCAATACATACCTGATACCGGATCGAAGCGTACTGTGAACTTCTTGCCGCCTCCAGGCATCCTCACCCAGTCTGTCAGAGGGTCGAAATAGAGACTGTCTATTCCTTCGGTATGGAGAATTGTGGCGTAGGCACTTGTCTTGGTGCTGTTTGTCCTGATGAGATTGACAACCTTGCCCTCCGGAGAGACCACGGCGTTGCCCTCGATTATCGAACCGGACATCTTGTTGCCCTCTATCAGACGGCTGCCATGGCCGACAGTATTCGTCATAATCCAGGAAGATGCATCCAGAAGATCCGAATCTTCGGGAGCCGATATCATGAACGGAGTCTTGTCCGGATAAGTCTCACAAGCCCTCCAGATACGTCCGTTGCACACCACAACCGGCACTGGAGCCGTGTGGAATTTCCCCTGAGCTATGATTCCGCTGCGGCTGTCCTTGGCTGCAGTCCAGGTCAGACCACCGTCGTCACTGCGGCAAAGGCGAAGTCCCTCTCTGTCCGGACCTGTGCCGCAGATATAAACCGAGCCACGGTGAACGAAAAGATTGCAGTAGTTGGCCACCTGATGCTTGGAAGTCTTGAAATTGCCATACCGCTCCCAAGTCAGCCCTTTATCAGTGGAACGGTACATCGCCACTCCCCTGTCAGGAGTGGTTCCGGTACATGCGGCAAGGTAAGAGCCGTCCGGAAGTATGGTGAAGGCCTGGTTGTAGGCGGAGTATTCGCGGATTTCGGGCACCTTTGCTATGAGAGTGCCCCACTCGGGAGTGCCAGAGACTGAAACATGGGTACCGAACACCACCACGCTGTAACGGCACTGCTGGGGGTAAGGGATGTCTATCCACTCTCCCGTCTTGACCTTGCGGAATTCATACATATAGTAATGAATTCCCATGATTTCGAATTCCTCCCCGGTGGCTACCCATGGCTTCTCAAGATTCACATCAGCATCGAGAGCTATCAGGCAATGCTCCAGCGCTCCGCAGCGGACCTGCTCAGGTCCCCGGTACTCCGCAAGGCTGACGGCATATTCGCGGCCTTCTCCCAATTTGGAAATGAGATAATCATCGAACTTGGAGTCCTCGTACTGAGGGAAGAATGTCCCTTTCTTTTGGACAGTCCTCACATCGACCAGACGCCCCCTGACCTGGACTTCTGTTTTACCGATATCTGCGGGGGAAGACGCCTCCTGAGTTTTCCCGGCGGCTGACCAGGAGGAGGAGATGGCAAGGACACCCGGCAGAAGGCATGCAAGAATCGAAATTTTTTGAAGTACTTTATTCATAATTCAGTTAAAGATAAGATTGAGGTACTGATGGATAACCGGATGTTACCGGTGTATCCACAAATATTGTCGGCACTGATGATGCATTGCGGAAATTCTTCACTCGGAAAAAGCCGAAACCGTTGGCATCGTGAGCTGAATATGGCATTCCTCTCTCCTCGTCAAATGAACAGCGGAAGCAGGAAATTATGTCGTCACCGTCGAAACACCAGTCTATATAATGATAACCGTTCGAATAGGGGTTGTCCGAATAAATGCAGGTATGCTCGATTTTCCAGTTCTGCAAGTCGGTGGAACTTATGAGACTGTAAGCGTTGCGGGTCTGGCAAGCGTTCAATCCGTATGACAAATCACGTGCGAAGCTTGGAGATACACAAGACCAGTACTTTCCGGACTTGGAGTCCCAGAACACCTGGAACTTCTTAGAACTTCCCGGCATCACGAAGGTCTTCTCATAGGCTATTGTCTTGTAATCCACTACTGTGAAAAGACTTGCGTATTCCTTGAGGCCGGTGTCATCGAGCCTCAGAAGAATGCGGAGGCCTCCGTCACGGTCCTCGAAAACACAAGGTTCCTCTCCCCTGAACAAAGTTGGAAGAGAGGGCACATAATTGTCGTAGAAAAGAATGTTTGACATTGTCCAGGACCGTGAGTCCATCAGGTCGGCATCAACAGGAGCTGAAATAAGCAGTGTCCCCCAAGGTCTCTTGCTTTCCTTGTCATATCTGTAAGAGAAAGCCCTGTAAACCCGACCACGGTGTATCAGCCAGGGACTTGGTGCGCAATGATAGGCATAGCCGTCTTCATCTGCAGATCTGTCGAAGAGAACGGTCCTTCCTCCCCAGGTCTTGCCATTATCCCTTGAGCACATTATCACGATATTGCCTCCGGCCGAATCGGTGCCAAGGTAATATACAGCAGTTCCTATGGGACAGAGACCTCCATAATGGAATTCTCCGGGCACGACTCCGAAATTCATCCAGGTCAGACCGCGGTCTGTCGAGCGGTAAATGCTGGTTGAGATATTGCCGCATGTCTGTGCCGCGAGATAACTGCCGTCCGGGAGGATTACAATATTCGGATGGTTGATGGTGATTGTGCGCAACTCGGAAGCCTTGTCGATTATAGTCACTGGCGGCTTCGGGCAATCCACCACTATATCACCGGCCGTATTGAAGACCAGCGTCGAGAATCCGGCCTTGCCGGGAATGGTGAGCCACTGGCTTGAAGCAGCCTGATCCTGAGTATACTTCTTTGTATAGAAGAAATATTCAGTCCCCGACACTTTCATTGTATTGTCTGTCTTTATCCACCCTGAAGTAGCATCGAGTATGGCAGGAGTGGCAATCGTGATTGTAGTCGCTGCAGATGCCTTTACAGATTCAATGCCCGTCACTGTCTTGAAACTTGTGGCGTATCTGCTGTATTTTATTTCAGCCGGCAGATTCCCTGTGACATCAGGAAACAAGGTCTTCGCTGTCTTGTCTATCGGAAAGACTGTAGTGTGTTTACTGCCTTCAAGCCCCCAGGTCCTGACATCTACAGATGTTCCCTTGACAGTGAGCAAGGCGGTGGATGAAGTAATGTCGAGAGCAACAGTCACACCGGAGAAACTGCTCCACTGAGGAGCGGACTTGTATGCGGCTACGGATTCCGAAGGTACCAGGAGCTTTGCGACAGTCCCCGTCCTCGACGTGCCGTTGATAAGAAAAGTATCCTCTCCAAGAGAAGGAGGAGTCACAGCCTTGACAATCCAAGTCTCAAGATCGACATAAAGGTTGGTTTTCTGACTGCGGAATATGTTTTTGTCAAGTTTGTCTATAGTGGAAGGCATTACTACCTTCTTGATTTTGGTACATCCACCGAAAGCTGCTGTGCCGACGGATGTCAGGCCCTCGGGCAATTCGATGCCGCCGGCCTTATTTGTTTCGAGGTATGTGAGGCCGGTCAATGATTTGCACCCGGAAAAGCAGAACTGCGGTATTTCCTTAAGGTCCACCGATATAAGCACATCAACAAGCGCCTGGCATCCATAGAAGGCATTGCGACCTATCGAGGTGCACAGGGGAATAGTCATATTCTTGACTTTGGTGCCACGGAATGCGTACTGGCCGAGTGTCTTGAGGTATTTGAGGTTACGTGATGCCAGGGACATGTTCTCGCAACCGTCGAAGGCATATTGGCCTATTGATTCTATCATGCACGTCCTCGGAGATGCAGGAATGTTCAGTCTGGTCATCGACTTGCAGTTCTGGAAAGCGAAATCTCCAATTGAAGTGCAAGACTCCCCCATTGTGACAGTTTTGACGCCGCAGCCGATGCAGGCGTAACTTGAGAAAGACTTCACATTGGGAAGATCGAGGGATTCAAGTGACGTGCACTGTGCGAAGGTATATCCGAAAACCGCCCTATAATTTTCAGGAAGCTCTATTTTGGTCAAAGAGGAGCACCCCTGGAAGGTCCCTGCCTCGATAGTACTCAGATTGTAAGGAAGTTTCACCGAAGTCAGACCGGTACATTGGGACATTATTGTCGGAAGGCGGAATTCCGGAGATGAAAGATTTGTCTTGTAAAGTCCGATGAAATAGCGCAGCTCATCGAAGCTGGTGATTGCCGCGGCATTGCTCCAGAGCTCAGATGCCGCATAGGTTTTGCTTTCCTTTGTGCCGGTGGCGGTGCAGGCATAGGCGTTCAATTCGTCATAAGTGACAGATGCCGCCTCGCTCTTGTAGATTTCGCCTTCCCGGATTTTACCGAATTTGGCTTTTCCGAAATCGGAGGCCAGCAGATCCGCCTTGACTGCCGGGCATGCGAAATCAATGGGGCCGTCAATCTGGAAACGGCTGTCCGGAGTGCCGGCATCAGTGATCACAGAACGCTTGAATGTCGGAGGATTGGGTGACGAGATTTCGTGACTGTCCCCGAAGGCATCTGTGTATATGAGTTTCAGGCCGCTCTTCAGAGTCCCGGGAAGGACAGCGGCATAATACGGACAGCCCGGCTGGAAACAGCCGCTCTCCGGTGCAAGGATGATTTCGGAGATTTCATCCTTGACAGTGCACGTCGGGGTGCCGCCGTTCCAGGAAATGTCCATGGTTCCGGCCACAGCCTCCCCGCCAGTGCCACTTATGGCAATCTGGCGGATGAGGTCCTGACCGACCGTGATTTTCAGGAATGCGACCACATTCCTGAAGTAAAGTTCTTTTGTCCCGGAATATACAACCGAGATGTTCAATCCGGGGGCGAAGGTGCCGGGGACGGCGGTCTGTCTTGGCTCAAGTACGGTCGTTATGATTCCTCCGCTGATGACATTTCCTTCGCGATAAGGGTATATTGCGTACCAGGGGCCTTCGGAAGATATCTCAGCATTAAGGACAGTGCTTTCTCCGGATGAGGCGGCAGTGGCCACCACATTCGACTCTCCGTCGAATATGGTGACCTTGTCCCCTGAGACCCAATCGACACGATTGCCATCGGCAAGGATTGTCCTGGTGTTCTCGAATCCCGCTTTGAACTGCACAGTCTTTCTCTCCTGCACCGGGATTTCAAGTTCACCGGCGCAGGAAGAAAGCAATATCAGAAATG
>JAKSKQ010000084.1 GCA_024401675.1 Bacteroidales bacterium
CTTTGGATATACCTCAATTCTTGCTGCGACCACTCCCGCGGAGCAGGCTCTTCACGACCTCAGCCTCGAACTGAATGTTGGAGAAAACCTGCCTCCGGTTATGATTGCCGCAAACAAGAAAGACCCCATCATTCCGCTTCACCAGTTCCCGGATTACTATAATGCCCTTTCCGCCAAAGGCTTTGATGTGGAACTCCATATGTATGAGACGGGAAGCCACGGATGGGGATTCATGACCAAGGAATACGCAGAAGCCCTGTGCCGGGACAACAGCAATGTGTGGGGTCTCAAAGATCCTCCCGGAACTCCTTACGGAGACGACATGGGAAAGTCCAGGGAAATATTCAACAACGATTTCCTCTCCTTTACAAATAGGGTGAAAAAATAGTCCTCTGATAAATTTCTATAAATGAATTTGCAGGAGTGTTTAATTATTACTACTTTTGCGGATAGATTAATCATTTTATAAAATGGAAACAAATCAGAAAAAATTCACCATCGCTGCCGTAATTGCGGCAGTGCTCGCCATTGTTCTGGCCGTGGTGCTCGTACAGAAGGGCAACCTCGTCAAGGAACTTAAGAGCGAGAAAGCAGAGCTGACCGAGCAGATTACTGCCCTTCAGCACGATTATGACACCCTTAAGACAGAGTCTGATTCCCTCAGGGCACAGCTCGAGGCTTCTCAGGAAGAGTGTGCACAGCTCGTTGAGAAAGTCAAGGTTACTGAGGCTACTGACCGTTCAAAGATTCGTCGTTATGAAAAGGAACTTGGCAATCTTCGCGCTCAGCTGAAGAAGTATGTTGCCGAAATCGATTCTCTCAACGCTGCCAACAAGCAGCTCACAGAGGAAAGAGATGCAGCCAGGGCTGAGGCCGCCGCTAACCAGGAGAAGGTTAACTGCCTCACCGCTACTGTCAACGATCTCGAAGGCAAAGTTGCTGTCGGATCAGTTGTCAAGGCTCACAACATCACTGCCATCGGAGTCAATGCGAAGGGTAGGATGACAGTTCGCGCAAAGAAAACCGTCCGCATCGTCACCACTATGACTCTTCTCGAGAACGAACTTGCCGCCAAGGGCGCTATGAACGTTTACGTTCGCGTTCTTGACAAGGACAACAACCTCATCACCAACGGTACTCCCGTCAACTTCACTTACAAGGGCGCTCCTATCCAGGGTACAGCTGTTCGCGACGTTGACTATGAGGGCAATGAAGTTGAGCTCAGCGTTTACGCTACCGACATCACTCTCGAAAAAGGTATCTATTCAATTGAGGCTTACACAGACAAGGGTCAGCTTGGCATCGTAGAACTTCTCGTTCGCTAAATGATCTACGTCCACGTCCCGCTGTGTCGTAGTTTCTGCACTTATTGCGGTTTTTATTCGGAGAAATGCTCCGATGCGGCGGCGGAAAAGACAGTGGACTCTGTGGTGAAGGAAATCTCCTTGAGCGAGATTCCTCTCGAACGGAATACAATTTATATGGGAGGTGGTACACCGAGTGTACTGCCTCCTTTTCTTTTACAGAAAATAGTCCGCGCATGCAGCGATGCGTGTTTCAGGTCGGCCGGCATGGTGGTGCCGGAAGGAGGGCTCTGGAAATGGGATGAATTCACATTCGAGGCCAATCCGGACGATATTGTTCGCAAGGGATTGGATTATGTCAGGAATCTGGCCTCTCTCGGGGTTGACCGTGTCAGTCTCGGGGCCCAGAGTTTTTCGGATGATGTTCTCCGCTGGATGAACAGGCGGCATGGCGCCGCTGACATCAGTACCGCTGTGAGACTGCTCCGGGAAGGGGGCATACACAATATTTCTCTTGATTTCATTTTCGGAATATCATTCCTCTCGGATGATGTTCTTTCCGATTCCATCCACCGCGCTGTGGACCTCGGCGTACAGCACATCTCGTGCTATCAGCTTTCGGTGGAGGAGGGCAGCGCGCTTGAAAATCTCATTGCCCGCGGTCGCTACAGCGAAGCGTCGCCCGAACTGTGCAGCCGCCAATACGAACTTGTATGCGGCATTCTTTCAGAAGCGGGCTTCAATCACTACGAAATTTCCAATTTTGCCCGTCCCGGATTCGAGGCGCGGCACAATTCCTCATACTGGGAACATATTCCTTATATCGGATTCGGCCCCGGAGCACACTCTTTGCTTGTGGATGGCGCCGGGAAATGGATTCGCCGCTGGAACAATCCGGATCTGAATTCTTACATTGAAGGAAGTTTCGCTCGCGGGGAGGAGGTCCTGAGTGAAGAGCAGATGAAGATGGAGACAATCATGCTGGGACTTCGGACCGCATCGGGGGTCGATACAAGTGTGCTTGACACTAATGAATACGCAGACCGCCTCCTTTCGAAAGGCCTGCTTCAAAGAACCGGCGGCAGAATCCGGATTCCCGAGAAATATTTTTTCATATCTGACAATATAATACGGGACTTGGTTTGACACGGCAGCACTTAATACTCAGAGCTTTGGGAGATCTTCTTCTTCCCAGGCGCTGTGCTGTGTGCGGCAGAGCGCTTTCCGTCCGAGAAGAAGTTCTCTGCATCTACTGCAGGGCGGACTTTCCTTATACCGGTTTCTGGAATTTGAGGGAAAATCCCATGGCGGAGAAGTTCAATGCTGCAATCTCGGAGTATTTTCCTGAAAATGAGCCATTCAGCTGCGCCTGTGCCTTGTTTTTCTACACACACGATTCCGAGTACCGCTATATAACCATGGACCTCAAATACAACGGAGCCTTGAAGACGGGTCGTCACTTTGCCCGGGAACTCGGTGGCAGGATTGCACGGTGCGGATGGTTCGCGGACCTCGATTTGCTTGTTCCGGTACCTCTCCACCCCATGCGACGATGGAAAAGGGGCTATAATCAGGCCGAGGTGATAGCGAGGGAAGTATCAGCCGGGTGCCGCGGCATACATGTGGAGCCGTCTCTTTTGAGAAGAACGCGGCGCACCAGGACTCAGACCGCACTTTCTGTGGAGGAGAAAAAAGCCAATGTGGAAGGGGTATTCGCGGTGAATGAAAAAGTACTGGAGGAACTTGTCGGAAAGCGCGGGTCCCTGCCGGGGCACATCGCGATAATCGACGATGTATTCACCACCGGTGCCACAGCGGCCCAGTGCTGGAGGGCGCTGAGGGCAAAACTGCCGCCTTCAGTGAAGATTTCTGTCATCACCCTGGCGTTTGTGGACTGAAAAATTATTATATTTGCCCTGTTCAACACAATACAAACCAGAACCATTATGTCAGACGTAGCAACACCCATTATCGACAAGGCTAAATCCAAGATGGACGATGCCGTCAAGTACCTTGAAGAAGATCTCAAGACATACCGTATCGGCAAAGCCAATCCTGTGGTTTTCCGCAATGTGGTTGTAGATTATTACGGTTCCACTGTTCCTCTTGATCAGGTTGCTTCCATCACAACTCCGGATGCAAAGACCATAGCAATACAGCCTTGGGAAAAGAAGATGATTCCTGTCATAGAAAAGGCTATCATCGACGCCAATATCGGATTTGCTCCGTCGAACAATGGCGAGGTCATCCGTTGCGTGGTTCCTCCTATTACAGAGGAAAACCGTCGCGACCTCGTGAAGAAGGCCAGGACTGCCGGAGAGAACGCCAAGGTGATTGTCCGCAACGCCCGTCGCGATGCTGTTGACGCCCTCAAGAAGGCTCAGAAGGAAGGACTTGCCGAGGATATGGAGAAGGATTATGAAGAGAAGGTCCAGAAGATGACGGATGCCGCTTCAAAGAAGATCGAAGAGCTTATCAGCGGCAAGGAAAAGGAAATAATGACTGTTTGATGTCGAAAGTGACCTTCAGCCCTTTGAATGACTGGGGAATATTCCCCGCTTACAGGCCCTGCATAATTGCGGGGCCTTGTAGTGCAGAGACATACGCCGGATTATTGGAAACGGCCACCGCTCTTCCGGAGGGGGCTGTGCTTCGCGCCGGCGCCTGGAAGCCCAGGACCCGTCCGGATTCATTTGAAGGCGCCGGGACCGAGGCTTTGGACTGGATGGTCCGGGTCAGAGAGAAGACCGGTCGCCGCATTGCGACTGAAGTCGCATCGGCCGCTCACGTCAGGGCTTGTCTCGAGCGGGAGGTCGATATCCTCTGGATCGGGGCCCGCACGACTACCAATCCGTTCCTTGTGCAGGAAATAGCCGATGCTCTCAAGGGATACCCGGAGCAGATAGTGCTGGTAAAGAATCCGGTCAGTCCGGAGGTCGAACTTTGGGACGGGGCGATAGAGCGCCTGATGGGTGCAGGACTTCGGAAAATAGGTGCCGTGTCCCGCGGTTTTTCGGTCGGGGCGGGTTCTGCCTATCGCAACACTCCCATGTGGCAGGTGCCCATCGAACTGCGCCGCCGGCATAGGGAAATGGCCTTTTTCTGCGATCCGAGCCACATTGCCGGGGACCGGAAATACATTGCCGAGATTTCCCAGAAGGCCCTTAACCTCGGATATGACGGTCTTATGATAGAGACCCATTGCAATCCGGATGAGGCTCTGAGCGACTCTTCCCAGCAGATTACTCCCGACAGGTTGAGGGAAATCATCGCTTCTATAAAGACCCGCAACACTGGAGATGGTGCACCTGATATCACTCTGGAGGCTCTCCGCACTCGGGTTGACGAGTTGGACGAGACTCTTATAAAGACTCTTGCGGAAAGATTCCGCACGACAGACAAAATCGGCATCCGCAAAAGCGAACTCAACCTGACATCTCTTCAGATGGGCCGCTGGAGCGAAGTGCTCTCACGGGCCGTCAAAACCGGAGCGGAAGAGGGGCTCGGAGAGGAATTCATCACCAGAATATTCTCCCTGATTCACGAGGAGTCGGTTGCTTCCCAGGATAAGCTCAGATGAAGGAAATCCGTGAATGGACTTGGACGCCACCCCTCCCGATTGTTTAGGCCCGGTGGTTAATGGACAGGATTTTCTCCTTGGAAAGGCCTGTTGTGGATGAAATGGTTATAGTGTCTATTCCGGCTCTTTTAAGGGCCTTCGCGATTTTAACCCGCTCTTCCTCTTGCCCTTCGGCTCTCCCTTCGGCTCTCCCTTCGGCCCTTCCTTCGGCTCTTCCCTCGGCTTTTCCCTCGGCCCTTCCTTCAGCCCTTCCTTCAGCCCTTCCCTCAGCTCTCCCCTCAGCTCTCCCCTCAGCCCTTCCCTCAGCCCTTCCTTCAGCCCTTCCTTCAGCTCGTCCTTGCCGCATACCTTCGGCTTTCCCTTCGAGCATTCCCTGTCTCATGCCCTCGCGCATCCCTTCGCGCAGACCCTCTTCGAGGCCTTCGGCTTTCCAGTCTT
>JAKSKQ010000085.1 GCA_024401675.1 Bacteroidales bacterium
GCGGGTGATGTCCGCATAAGTCTCAGGCTCCTTGTTACGGAGCCAGATGTCCTCCATCTCGGTTTTGATGCCGTAGAGGCCGAGCCGGTGGGCAAGCGGGATGAACACGAACATTGTCTCGGAGAGAATCTTGTCCCTCTTGTACTCAGGCATGGAGTCTATTGTCCTGCAGTTGTGCAGACGGTCGGCGAGTTTGATGAGCACTACACGCACATCGTCATTGAGAGTCAGCAGTATTCTCTTGAGATTGCGGACCTGGAGGCTCTCCTTGTCTTCCATTGCGGAATCCTGGTCGAGCACATTCTTGATTTTTGTGAGTCCGTCCACAAGGGAGGCTATCTTGTCCCCGAAATGCGTCCGGATGTCTTCAATCGTATATTCGGTGTCTTCGACTACATCGTGGAGCAGGGCGGCGGAAATGGACTTGTATCCGAGTCCTATGTCATCCACCACTATTCTTGCCACTGCAATCGGATGCAGGATGTACGGTTCACCGGAACGGCGCCTCACTCCGCTGTGGGCAGCCATGGCGAAATCGAAGGCCTTTTTCACTACCGCCATCTCCTTGACGGAGCCGCACCTTTTTCTGGCGGACTCTGCAAGGCAGGCGTAGCTTTCTTCAATAAGCCTGTTGTCTTCGATTGTGAACTCGCTTGTATCCATATTCTAAAACAAGGTACCTTCGATAACTTTTTCCTCTTCCAACCCGACTTTATCGTTAAACTGGGCCTCCGACATTATCCGTATGCCTATCTCTCGGGCCTTGGCGACTTTTTCCGGACCTGGCTTTTCTCCCGCAAGCAGCAGGGTTGTCTTTCCTGTCACCGACGAGCTGCAGCGGCCGCCGTATTTCTCGACAAGGGCCTTCATTTCTTCCCGGCTGCGGGAAAAGACTCCGCTTACGACTACATTCTCTCCCGCCATCGGGCCGTTCCCGTCCACTTCGGCAGTCCGCGTCACGGACATCTGCAGCCCGGCCGCTCTGAGCCGTTCCACAATAAGGATGTTGTCCGGATTTTCCCTCCATCTGACTATGTTGTCCGCAATGATTCCGCCTATATCTTCAGTGGCAATGAGTTCTTCACGGCTTGCCGAGAATATCGAATCTATCGACCCGAACCGTCTGGCGAGGGTTTTTGCCTTGGTCTCGCCCACATTGGGGATACCGAGCGCGAAAAGCACCTTCTCAAACGGGATGTTCCGGGACTCGCGCAGTGAATCCATGAATTTCTGTGCGGAACGGTACTGCCAGCCTTCGAGGCTCAGCAGTGATTCCATCCTGATATAGTAGAGGTCGGATACGTCATGGACAAGATTCAAGTCGAAAAGTTGTGCCGCGGTGGCGTCTCCGGCAAGAATATTCATGGCTTTGCGGGACATGAAGTGAACTATGGCCTCCTTGATCTGAGTGGGGCAGCCGGTGGCATTCGGGCAGAAGTACTTCGCCTGTCCGTCATCACGGACCAGGGGAGTGCCGCAGTCCGGGCAATGTTCCGGGAAATGTATCTCGGAAGTTCGGCCGTCGCGGGACTCAAGATCGACTCCGACGATTTTCGGAATTATTTCGCCGCCTTTTTCCACATAGACAAAGTCGCCTGTGCGTATGTCCATTTCACGGATGAAATCCAGATTGTTCAAAGTTGCGCGCCTGACCGTAGTGCCGGCGAGGGGAACCGGATCGAGATTGGCGACCGGAGTGACCGCGCCTGTGCGCCCCACCTGAAAATCCACGCTGAGCAGCCGTGTGTGAGCCTGCTCGGCCTTGAATTTGAAGGCGACGGCCCAGCGCGGGGATTTGCTGGTGTAGCCGAGTTCTTTCTGGTAATCGAGCTGATTGACCTTTATGACTATTCCGTCGATGGGGAAGGGCAGATTGTGTCTGAGAGAGTCCCATCGGGTAATGAAATCCTCTATTTCACCTATGGTGCGGCATTCCCGTCCGTGTTCCGATACAGGAAGCCCCCAACTCTGAGCGGCGGCGAGAGCTTCGGTGTGGGTGGAGAAATGCAAGTCCTCACCGAGTATGTGGTACAATGTGCACTGGAGGGAACGCTGGCCCACAAGGGAACTGTCCTGCAACTTCAGGGAACCGGAAGCGGCGTTGCGCGGGTTCGCGAACAAAGGCTCGCCCAATTCCTCCTTCTCCGCATTGAGGGCATCGAATGAGCTGAAGGGCATGAAGATTTCGCCGCGGATTTCGAATTCACGGGGCCAGGACGTGCCTTTGAGTTTGCGCGGAATCGAAGGAATCATGAGCACATTTCTGGTGACATCATCGCCCACTGCACCGTCGCCGCGGGTGAGAGCCCTTGCAAGGACACCGTCCCTGTAAGTGAGGCAGATGGCAGTTCCGTCGAACTTGAGTTCGCAGGAATATGTGAATTCCCTCTCTCCCTCGAGAGCTTTCGAGACCCTGTCTGAAAATTCCTCTATTTCGGCAATGGAATAGGTATTGCCCAGAGAAAGCATGGGATACCTGTGAGGATATTTGGCAAAGCCCTTGTCCCCAAGGTCACTTCCTACATGATGTGTAGGGGAGTCCGGGGTGTCCAGGGCAGGGAATTCCTTCTCGATATCCTGGAGTTCGCGCATAAGGGCGTCGAATTCGAAGTCACTGATTGTAGGACTGCTCAGGACATAGTAGTCCCTGTTGGCTTCGGAAAGGGTTTTCCGGAGCTGTTTCGCACGTATGTCGGCCTCCTTGAAATCCATAAGATGAATCTATTCCAAGATATAATTACAAATCCTACAAAATTAACGAATTTCCCGTGTATTTTTGCTGAAAAAACGATATTTTTGCAGATATATTGAACAATTAGTCAAACTTCAATCATTTTTAAAGATATGAAAGACTCAATCATTATTCTTTGCGGCGGCGGTCCCGCCCCCGGTATGAACACTGTCGTTTGCAGTGTAGCCAAAACTTTCCTCAGCAAAGGTTATCGTGTAATCGGCCTTCACGGCGGTTACAGCGGACTTTTCAAGAAGGACGCCAGATATGAGGACATAGATTTCTACAAAGCTGACGCATATTTCAACAGGGGAGGCTCTTACCTTCAGATGAGCCGCTTCAAACCGACTGACGAGGACTTCGAGAAGAATTTCAACCTCTCCCTTTTCCAGGACAACAACATCAAACTTCTCGTCACCGTCGGCGGCGATGACACTGCCAGCACTGCCAACAGAATTGCCAAGTTCCTCGCTGCAAAGCATTATCCCATCCAGAACATCCATGTTCCGAAGACCATCGACAATGATCTTCCCCTTCCCGACAATGCTCCTACATTCGGTTTCAATTCAGCCAAGGATGAAGGCGCCCATGTCGCACGTACAGCCTATGAGGACGCACGCACTTCCGGAAACTGGCTGCTCATTTCCGCAATGGGACGTTCTGCAGGACACCTTGCACTCGGAATCGGCGAAGCCACCCACTGCCCGATGACCATCATTCCCGAGATGTTCAACAAAACTGAAATCTCCTTCGACAAAATCATCAAGCTCGCCCTTTCCACCATTATCAAGAGGAAAATCATGGGCATCGACTACGGTACAGTTGTTGTTGCCGAGGGCGTGTTCCATGACCTCAAGGCCGAGGATATCAGAGCTACAGGCGCCAACCTCACTTACGACGAGCACGGACATCCCGAACTCGGCAAGATCAGCAAGGCTGTGATGTTCAACGAAATCCTCGACAAGGAATTCAAGAAGCTCGGCATGAAAGTCAAGACCCGTCCGGTAGAGATCGGTTACGATGTCCGCTGTCAGGATCCTATCGCCTACGACCTCACATACTGCTCAGAACTTGCAATGGGCGTGTATGAGCTCTTCAGCCGCTCAGAAACCGGCTGCATGGTGTTCGTTGACTGCAACGGTACAGCCAAGCCTTTGTACCTCAAGGATCTCCAGCAGGCCGACGGCAAGATTCCTCCCCGTAGGGTCAATATCGAAGGCGGCACTTCACAGAATTACTACAAGCACATCTGCCACTACATCACTCCTGCCGATTACGAGGCCGCGAAGAAATACGTGCCCAATCCCGAGGAGTATGATTTCGTGAAGATTCTCGGTTGGTAATTTCGCATTCTCATGGAGTACGGAGACAGAGCGCGCAAAATGAAGGACGTGACGGTTCTGGGACTTGTCATGAACGCTGTCCTGACCGCTGCGAAAATCATAGCCGGCGTCTGGGGAAGAAGTTCCGCCATGATAGCCGACGGAGTACACTCCCTCTCCGATCTCCTGAGCGACATAATTGTATTGATTTTCGTCGGAGTCTCCTCAAAGGACTCCGACGAATCTCATGATTACGGCCATGGCAAATTCGAGACGTTATGCACAATCATAATATCCATGGCCCTCATAGCGGTCTCTGTGGAGATCGCACTCAAGGCGGTACGCAGCGCTATTGGCATTTTCGGCGGCTCAATCCCCGAAAAGCCCGGTATGATTGCTCTTGTAGCGGCCGCAATCTCAATCATCTCGAAGGAATTCCTTTTCCGGGTCACCAGGAAGGTCGGCAGGGAAGTTGAAAGCGGCATCATGGTCGCCAATGCATGGCATCACCGCTCCGACGCCCTGTCTTCAGTAGGTGCGCTTATCGGCATCGGCGGCGCCATGTTCATGGGCAGCAAATGGGCTGTCCTCGACCCGCTGGCCGGGTGCGGGATAGCCGTGGTGATTCTTGTAGTCGCCGTCAAAATGATGATTCCTTCAGTTGAAGAAATGCTTGAAGTCTCCCTGCCCAAAGAGACTAAAGAACAAATAGTTGCCTCAGCACTTTCCGTTAAAGGTGTTGAGGACATACATGCTTTGAAGACCCGCCAGAACGGTGGACGTGTCATCATAGACGCCCACATTGCCGTGGCGCCGACTCTCACCATCCTTCAGGCTCATTCCATTTCCACGGAAGTGGAACATAAAATGAAGGAACTTCTCGGCTCAAGGACATTGACGTACATCCATGTCGAGCCGGGCACTGATTCAGAATAACCAACAGCTCTACATATATGAAAGACATTCTAATAGAGAAATTCCGTTCTCTCTATGCCGGAGAGCCCTCAGTTTACGCATCTGCCGGCCGAATCAATCTCATCGGCGAACATACCGACTACAACGGAGGTTATGTGTTCCCCGGAGCGATCGACAAGGGCATCATGACAGCCATCCGTCCCAACGGCACTGGTAAGGTCAATCTCTTCTCAGTTGATTACAACGAAGCCTCTTCCTTCGGACTCAAAGAGGAAGACAAACCTTCACAGGCTTGGGCATGCTATGTATTCGGCGTGTGCCGCGAGACACTTAAGCGTGGCGGCAA
>JAKSKQ010000086.1 GCA_024401675.1 Bacteroidales bacterium
TTGAACACCAGCAGGATGGCGTTGACGGCACTGCCGGCAAGTGTAACCTTGTAGATGTCGTGGGGTCTTGACCCGGAATCGCGTATCATAGTTCAAACATACATACGGGTAACAAAAACAACCGACCTGACTGAGGTCGGTTGTTTTTCGTGCGGTAGGTGAGAGTCGAACTCACACAGGCTAAACGCCCACTACCCCCTCAAAGTAGCGTGTCTACCATTTCACCACATCCGCAGTTCTACTTTGGGACTGCAAAAATAGGCATATTTCTGAAATTAGCAAAAATTATTTTTTCATTTTTAATAATTTGTGTAAATTTGCCTCCCGCTTCTCGAGCAGAAGCAATTAAGGTTTAATTTTTAAAAACAGATTACAATGGCTGTTAAAATTCGTCTTCAGCGCCACGGAAAGAAGAATTTCGCATTCTTCCACATTGTTGTGGCCGACTCACACTCACCACGTGATGGTCGTTACATCGAGCAGATCGGCTCTTACAACCCGAACACCAACCCTGCGACAATCGTTCTGAAATCAGATCGCGCTCTCGCATGGCTGAATGTCGGAGCAGAGCCCTCTCTGGTTTGCCGCCGCATCCTTTCTTATGAAGGTGTGCTTCTTCGCAAGCATCTCAATGGAGGTGTTGCCAAGGGAGCTCTCACCCAGGAGCAGGCAGACAAGAAATGGGACGACTGGAAAGCTCAGCGCGATGCAAAGATCGACGCCAAGATCAACGGACTCACCAAGGATGCTGCCGCCAAGGCTGATGCAGCTGTAAAGGCTGAAGCCAAGGTCAACCAGGAAAGAGCCGAGGCTATCGCAAAGAAGGCCGCTGAAGCCGCTGCCGCAAAGGCTGCTGCCGAAGCTGAGGCCGCTGCCCAGACCGCCGAGACTGAAGCTCCTGCAGAGGAGACTCCCGCCGAGGCCTAATTCTGCACTCCTTCCTTGATGGAGATTGCAGCAATCCTCAAATCCAACGGCTCGGACGGAGAGCTGCTTGTCAGTTTTCCTTCTTTTGACCCCGAGGATTTAAACCTTTCGGAACCGGTATTCATCTATTTCGATGAACTGCCGGTTCCGTTTTTCATTTCCTCACTAGTGCGCCGGGGTTCTTCCCGCGCATTGGTCCGTTTTGTGGACATAGATTCTTTCGATGACGCCCAGGAACTCGTCGGACGCAAAATTCATATTGACGAAGAAGAAGGCGAGGACAATGATTCTCTCGAATATTTGATCGGATGGACTGTGGAGACTTCCGACGGACGCACCTTCACTGTGACCGCCGTAGAGGACATCCCGGGCAATCCCTGCCTCGAACTGTCCGGCGGCCCGCTCATCCCGCTTCATGAAGACTTCATCGATTCTGCCGATGAGTCCTCCCGCATCCTCCGCCTCCACCTGCCCGACGGACTTGTCTGACAATTTCTATATACTGCTTAGAACTACTGGACTGGTGCTGTCGTAGTACATGTATTTGCACCAGTCGAGAGTGCCGGTGCCGTTGCATATTTCAACAAGCACCTCGCCATCTATTTTTATGTCTCCTACAGCATTGTACTTAGGTACGAAATAAGGCAGGTCCTTGCGGAATTTGTAACAGAGAGCCTTCGAGCCGGTGAGGCGGATAAAGAAATTGCTGCTGCCATCGGAGAAGAGTCCCCACGGATTGCCGCCGAATACAAGGCTGCCGTCAGCAGCCGGCTCCTGAGCGCAAATCTGGATTCTGGAACTTACGGTACCCCCGCTCACCCCTATGCTTCTTTGATTGACGCTGTTCACAGTCCAGACTCCGGGGCCTTCACAAGTTATGGTAAACACCGACGTCTCATCCTGCTTCACCGTCCATATAGCGCCGGGAGTTTTCAATGAACTGCCCGTTGTTTCAAAAGTATAGCCGGCATCGGACTTGAATATTCCGGTGGCGGGATACCGGGAAATATCAGAATACCGGGAATCCGCCTGCGCCGCAGGATCGAGTGCCATGAAAGCATCCAGTCTCAAGGCGTGGTAGAATGCACATATTTGGGCAGAATGCGCGGCGGTGAGCATATCGTCTGAAATCTGTCTGATTTCCGTATCAGTCCTTCTCATCCTTCTGCCGGAGTCAATTTCGCAAGATGCGCAAAGCGCCGCGACCGCCACGAGAGCAAACAGAATTATATGATTTTTTCCCATAACCGTCAAAATCTGTAACCGAAACCAACTTTTCCTCCGAGGAACTCGGTTCCGACGCCAAGCCTCGCAAGAACGAACCATTTATTGCCATACTCCACACAAACCGGGTTGATTTGGAACATCGGCAGCACCGGTATGTCCAGAGGACAATCCCCGACCTGCAGCGAAATTCCGAGTCCGATTGTGCCGAAGAATCTGAAGAACTTCCTGTTGATATACGCCAGATGAGCTTCGGGCATCACGAAAATGTTGCATCCGAAGCGTTTGGAAGTGACTTCGCCGGTGTACCCGCTGTGCATTGTACCCCAGTACGGGCAGAACCCGGCGTCTATCCCGAGAGAGAACACCCTGTTGAAGTTCAGGCCGTATTCGAAGGTGAAGATGCCTGTGGTATATGACGGTCCTTCATACGAATCATAGATGTCCGAAATTCCGCTCGGACCATATACATGCTTGTTGCCGCTTATCGAATAGGTGGGGTAGCCGCTTATCGAAAGCGATGTCCATTGTTTCGGAGCCTCGCCGCTGCCGTCCCTGTACTGGAATCCGAGAGCCCGGGAGGGCAGGGAAAGTCCGCACAACAGGCATAATGCGGCAATTCCCAATCTTATATGTTTGATATTTTGTGTACTCATACTCACAAAGATATGAAAATTTGCTATCTTTCACAATCAATACAAACCTTATGAATATTCTGCTTTCTCTTTTCCTGACATCAGCATGTTTCGCTCCCTTTATGGGCAGCGGAGATTCCGGGCACATGATTCCCGCCGCCACCGTACCCTACGGTATGGTGCAGATGGCCGCCGACACTCAGGATGTCTGGAACGGATACTATTATTTCGATGACAGCCTCATCGGTTTCAGCCATCAGCACAAATCCGGTTCCGGAGGCGGCTCGGACTATCTGGACATTCTTTTCCTGCCGGTTGACGCGCAGAAATGGCAGACAAGAGACAGCCTTGAATACCAGTACAGGACTCCGTTCTCCCACGAGCGTGAGTGGTGCGAGCCGGGCTACTACGCTGTGGAACTTCCTGCGGAAGGGGTGAAGGCCGAGTTGTCTGCCACCGCGCGGTGCGGAGTACACAGATACACCTTCGGCGGAAATGCCGCCAGAGAGGGGCTGTATATCAATCTCGAGCACGGCAACCGCAACTGCTGCACTATTTTTCCGGAGGACTGCCACGATGATGTTAAGGAGGCCTTTCTTGAAAAGGCAGGCCGCCGGAGCGTGAGAGGCTACCGCATTTCCAACGGTTGGTGTCCCGAGCAGCATGTGTATTTCTACGCCCGCTTCTCCAAACCGATAGATGACATTGTGTTCTATGATGCAATGAAGAAGGTTTCTTCGCGCTGCCGCAGTCTCAAGGGAACCGATGTGCGCGCGGTGCTGTCTTTCAAGGACAGCCGCGGCGACACCCTCGAGGCTTATGTGGGAATTTCGGCCGTGGATATGCGCGGGGCGAGGAAGAACCTTCGCCGCGAGGTCGGCCGCCGGTGTTTCGGGGATATAAGGTCCGCGGCCCGCGACATTTGGGAAAATGAACTTTCCGCACTTGAAGTCAGCACTGAAGATCCGGAGCACGCGAAGATTCTTTACACATGTTTCTACCAGACTCATCTCTATCCCTGCCTTTACAGCGATGTGGACGGACGGTACCGCAGCAGCGACAAGAAGGTGCACCGCGGCAATTTCCGCTATTTCGCGGGAGTGCTTGGCCTCTGGGACATTTTCCGCGCACACATGCCGCTCACATGCATCATTCATCCTGATATAAGCCGCGACCTCATGCGCACTTTCCAGGCACATTACGACAATTGCGGCCTGCTTCCCGTCTGGACCCTTTCCGGACAGGAGAATATGTGTATGATAGGATATCATTCCATGCCGATAATTGCAGATACCTACGCCCAGGGCGTGAGGACCGGCTATGACCCGGACCGTCTGCTCGAAGCGATGACGGCCTCGGCCAGCAAGGATACATTCGGATTTTTCCTGCGCTCTTACAGAGGCGCGACCAACTACCTCAACCTTCACTATGTGCCGTGCGACAAGGAGATTTCGGCAGTGTCCAAGACCCTCGAATACAATTACGACGACTGGTGCATCGCGCAGATGGCCCGGATGACCGGACACACGGATGTGGAGCAGGAGTATCTTCAGCGTGCTTCCTGGTATAGGAATGTGTTCGATCCTACTGTCAATTCGATGCGCGGAAGGTGCTCCGACGGCAGTTGGAGAGAGCCTTTCGACCCCTTCCTCACCAACCATTACAGGGAGAATGACGATTTCACCGAAGGCACAGCCTGGCAGTGGAGTTTCTTTGTGCCTCACGACGGCCTGGGCCTGATGGAACTTTTCGGCGGAAGGGACGGTTTTGTGAGGAAACTGGATTCGCTGTTTGTGGTGAGTTCGGAACTCCACGGGGAGCATCCCGCAGGTGACATCAAGGGCCTCATCGGGCAGTACGCCCACGGCAACGAGCCCAGTCACCATACAATCTATATGTACAATTACGCCGGGCAGCCGTGGAAGACGCAGTACTGGATTTCCAAGGTCGTGCGCCAGTTCTACGGCAGCGGTCCGAACGGCATCTGCGGCGATGAGGACACCGGCCAGATGTCGGCCTGGTATGTGTTCTCTTCAATGGGATTCTATCCCGTCACCCACGGCACGGGAATCTACTTCATAGGCGCTCCGCAGCAGAAGGCCCTGTCCCTGCGTCACGCCCGCGGCACTCTGACTGTGGAGGCACCGGAATATTCGGAGGAGAACTGCTACATCCAGAGCGCGACGCTCAACGGAATCCCGTTCACGAGGAACTATCTCACCCACTCTGAACTTTTCGAGGGAGATGCCACCCTATGCTTCACCATGGGCCCGGTCCCGAACCTTCAGTGGGGCTCGTCGGAAGATGATGCTCCCCCGTCCATGAGCAGGTGACATTTCACGTCACCATCGTAATCGAGTAGGAGGAAAACAAAAGTAGTTTTCTTCCTACTTTCGTTTTCCGACC
>JAKSKQ010000087.1 GCA_024401675.1 Bacteroidales bacterium
TGACGTCAAACGCTGGGCGGCTGCCAAGGCCACAGCTGACGAGTTCATGAAACAACTTGCTGCAAACGGATATTACAAGATGGTACAGGCCGAGCCAGATGCAAGCGGAGCAATCACCAACAGGTCTTACCGTCTTGCATACCGCAAAGGTTATTATAACCGCGGTACGACAGAGTGCCTCATCTCCACCCGCAAGAGCAATTCATCAAGCTACAACAGCAAAATCATCAAACAGCAGAGTGACTTCGGCGGTGGCTGTACTCTCGAGTGGGTCAACAAATACGGTTGGGAAGACGGTACCGAGTTCCCCGCGGATTTCGATTGGGAACATCCTTCAAGGCAGCCGTTCTTCGAGTCCGATCCTACTGGAACCGTCAAGATTCCGGGAATCGAGACACGCGACCCCCGTCTCTATGAAAACATAGCTGTTCCCGGCGACATCTGGAACGACGGTACTGTCGGCCGTGCATACGAGAACCACAGATACCATCAGGACAACTGTCCCGGTTTCCTCCAGATGAAGTATATTCTTCAGCAGAATTCAGACCGCACCATTCCTCAGCACTGGTGCCTGATGAGATTGCCGGAAGTGCTTCTCAACGCAGCTGAGGCCTACAATGAAGCTGACGGCGGTCCTTCGGAAAAGGCCTATGAATGGGTTAATGCCGTCCGCGCCAGGGTGGGTCTGTGCCCGCTTCCCGAAGACCTTTCTCAGGAAGAGTTCCGCAAGGCGCTCATTCGCGAGCGTGACTGTGAGTTCGGCTTTGAGGAAGTGCGCTGGTTCGACATGGTCCGCTGGGGCCTTGACGAGGCCTTCACCACTCCGCTTCACGGACTTTACTCCATGGGTAACAAGGACAGTGAAGCCACTTCATTCACATTCAAGATCAAAGACGTTTATCCGACCAGAAGCTGGTGGACCAATTGGGACCGCAAGTGGTTCCTGGCTCCTATTCCTTCGAGTGAAATCAACAAGGGATACGGTATGACTCAGAATCCGGGTTGGTAAAATAATCTTAAATGTACCCGATGATGAAAAAATTATATATTCATATCATTCTCCCTCTTCTGATGCTCCCTGTCTGCGCCCAGGCGCAGGACATCGCGTCAAAGACGCAGATGGATTCCATAGTGCTTGGAAACTCATATCATCTGAATGCCGTTTCCAACCTTTCAATGGATTCTTCTGTTTTTGACAAGAGCCCGGAAGTGGATATCGCCAAAGCCCTATACGGGCAGTTCTCCGGCCTCCTTGTCAAGCAGGGAACAGGCCGCAGCGAGGAAAACCAGGCCAAGCTCAGGCTTCACGGACTGAACCCTCTGGTTATTGTGGACGGTTTTCCGCGTGCTCTCAATGACCTCACCGGCATCGAAATCGAATCTGTGTCCGTCCTCAAGGATGCCTCTTCAGCGGCTCTTTACGGTGTAAAGGGTGCCAATGGAGTGATTCTCATCACGACAAAGCGCGGTGAAGATTCTTCCCTTAAGGTAAGTGCCGGGTATCATTACGGCGGCGCCGTTCCTTTCAGAGCTCCGGACTTCGCGGATGCCTATACCTATGCGTCAATGGTCAATCAGGCCTGCGCCATGGACGGAATCCAGCCAAGGTATGATGCCAATGAACTTTTCGCCTTTAACTCAGGCGAGTATCCCTATGCATATCCCAATGTGAACTGGTGGGATCAGATTTACCGCAGTCATGGTGACAACCACCGTCTCGAGCTCACATTTACCGGAGGAAGCAAGAACTTCCGCTACTTCGCCGCCATCGACTATATGAAAGATGACGCAATGTATGTGAAGCCGACATCTGACAACCGATACAATGCCAATACCTATGACAATCGTCTCGGCGTCCGTGCGAATGTGGATGTCAACATAACCAAATCGACATCCATGAAGATCGGTATCATGGCCCGTCTGTCCGAGTTCAACACTCCTTACTGGAGCACCAGCATCGACAAGATAGTCTATAATACCCCGGCCGCAGCCTTCCCTGTGAAGCAGTCTGACGGAACCTACGGAGGCTCAGCTAAGTACAGTTGGGGCTCGAACAACCCTGTTGCCATGCATCAGGAGTCAGGTCAGCACCAGTATGCGCAGACCAAGGTTCTCGCCAATGCTGTGCTTCGTCAGGATCTTGGAATGCTTGTCCGTGGTCTTGACATCGATGCAAGCGTGGCTTTCGACTACATCGGCAAACTTACCGAGGTCGCAGAAAAGTCCTATAGATATTCAGAACTTGAAAGTTCGATTGCTTGGGACGGCACTACTTCCTACCTTCTGAGCAAACAGTACTGGTACGGAGTGAACTCCAAGACAGTCGAGTTCGACCACTGGTTCAACAGCCTCAGCATGAAATTCGAATTCACTGGAAGAATCAATTGGGCACGGACTTTCGACAAGAACCATATCGAAGCCCATGTCGGTTACAGGATGCGTTCCTGGATCGAGAATGAACGTAATGCGTCTTCCAAGACTCAGGAAGTCCTCGGTACAATCAGCTACAACTGGAATCAGAGACTCTTCGCAGATTTCGTCCTGAACTATTCCGGTTCAGCCTATCTTCCGAAGGGCAACCGTTTCACACTCTATCCGGCCATCAGCCTCGGAGCAGTCGTGACCAAGGAACCTTATATCAAGCTTTACGGTTCACTCGGTATGTCCGGTCTTGACGATGACCTCACTCACGAACTTTTCCGTCAGGTTTACAGCAGCGACAATGCTCATGGATACCGTTTCGGCTACGACGGAGGCTCCAGCGCTTCCGGGAAGGCGGAAGGTGACCTCGCTGCCCTGACTCTCGCGCCGGTGCTTTCAAAGAAAGCCACTGCCGGAATCGATATGAAGTTCTTCCGGAACCGCCTGAGTCTTAACGCTGAATATTTCTTTGATGACCGCAGCAATATCTTCATCAGCCCTAAGAACATTTCCGAAGTAATCGGTATCGGAGTGAAGGAACAGAGCATCGGAAGGGAGCAGTATCAGGGATGCGACCTCTCTCTCCGCTGGGATGACAGAGCAGGGGATTTCGAATATGGTGTCTATGGCAATGCAGGCTGGCTCTTCACTAAAGTCATCAATGACGGCCAGGCATACCAGCAGTACGATTACCTCTATCATGCCGGCAATCCGGTGGGTCAGTGCTATGGACTCGAGGTCATCGGCATCTTCCAGAATCAGATGGAAATCAACAACAGCCCGAAACAGACCTTCTCAGACGTGCGTCCCGGTGACCTCAAATACCGTGACCAGAATGCCGACGGAGTCATCGACAATCAGGACCGAGTGAAGATGTTCGGTTCGACTACTCCGCTTCTGAACTTCGGTTTCGGATTGAATCTCGGCTACAAGGGTTTCAAATTCTATGCTGATTTCCAGGGCGTTACAGGAGTGACTGTCAGCCTTCTCGATTCTCCGCTCTACAAACCTCTTGTTGGTGACGGGAACATTTCGACCACATTCCTGAGCCGTGAAATTCCCTGGACCCCTGAAACTGCCGCACAGGCCACGATGCCGAGGCTCACAACCCTCGAGAACAGCAACAACTACCGTGCGAACTCTCTCTGGTACAGGGACGGATCATTCATCAAACTCAGGAATCTGGGTGTCTCATATACCATTTCCAGAAAATATCTCAAGGCTTGCGACATGACAGTTTCGTTCACCGGGACCAATCTCTTCAGTTGTGACAACATCAAGTTCGCTGATCCCGAGCAGCTCGGTGCCTATTACCCGAGCACGAGAGTCTTCTGGGCCGGCATCAAGTTCAACTTCTAAACCGGATGCGAAATATGAAAAAGATATTATATATGACAATGACTCTGCTTCTGGCTGCCGGGTGCAATTTCCTCGATTTCGATGAGACTTCCGGAGATTATACCCGCGAGGATATGTACAAGACCTACAGCAATATCAGGAGCATGCTGACCAATGTTTACGGTTATATGCCCAATAAGGACATCGCCGATGTCGGCAGCGCGATGCGCGAGTGCGGATGCGATGACGCCGAGTACGGGGATCCGGATGCCAGTGTGCAGAATTTCGGCAACGGGAACTGGTCTCCTCTTTCGACTGTGGATACCAAGTGGGATCTGTACAACGGAATCCGCGCGGCCAACGAGTTCCTCGAGTCGGTGAAGACAGTGGACCTTTCCATATACAAATATGATGTGAAGTACGCCCTTCAGATGGAGCACATCCATTATTATCCGTACGAAGCCAGAGTTCTCAGGGCACATTATCTGTTCGAACTCGCCCGCCGCTACGGTGATATTCCGATGCCTTTGAAGATGCTCTCCATAGATGAGGCCAACAGCATTGCAAAGACTTCTTTCGACGATGTTGTGGATTTCATTGACAAGGAGTGCGCCGAGTGTGCCGATTCTCTTCCCAAGTCATACATAGGTATGCTTGACGATGAATTCGGACGTGTCACGAGAGGTTTCGCAAGGGCCGTGAGAGCCAAGGCTCTCCTGTATGCCGCGAGTCCGCTCCATAATCCGACCGCCGACAAGGCAAAATGGCTCAAGGCAGCCGCAGCGGCGCAGGAACTCATAGAATCGGGCGACTACACTCTCGATCCGGGCATGAAGGTGAACAATACTACATCTGGGGAAATCGTGATGGTAATCATGCGTTCCGAGAGCCAGAGCCTCGAGAGGAACAACTTCCCGCTCCGCATGACGGAAGGCGAGCGTACCGGTATGACCGGAACATATCCTACCCAGGAACTGGTGGATGCTTTCCAAACCGCAGGCGGATATGACATCACCCTCGGCTCTGACGGATGGCATACGGATGACCCGGAATTTGATGTAACCAAGCCTTATGCAGGACGTGATCCTCGCTTCGAGAGTACCATTCTCGCCAACGGTATGATATGCAAAGGTCTTGAAATCGAAACATTCGAAGGCGGAGCTGACTGGTCCGCGACACGCGCCCAGAAGGGCACCGTCACCGGGTATTAACTCCGCAAATATCTCCAGGAAACCACCAGCTTTGTTCCGGAGAATACAGTCACCAACAAGCACCACTGGATTGTCTATCGTTATGCCGAGGCTCTTCTGAGCTATGCGGAGGCAGCCAACGAGTATTTCGGCAGCCCTTCCGAGAGCGATGGAACTCTCAAAATGTC
>JAKSKQ010000088.1 GCA_024401675.1 Bacteroidales bacterium
GCGCCTGATGTCGGGGGTGAAAGCAAGAGTGTCCATAACTTCCCGGCTGGAGACACATATCATTTCGGGCTCAGAAGGGGCGCCGACCGCCTTCAGATTTTCCACAAGGACATCAGAGGGAATAATCTGGGTGCGGATTTTCTCCGACAATCCGGGCCATTTCATCTTCAGAGTCTCGATTTGTGTGCGGAGAGTCCCGCGGTCAACATATTTTGCCTGGGTTTCCTGAAGACATCTCGCAAGATGAGCGGGACGTCCCTTGCAAAGTTGCCTGATCCGCGCCTCCATTTCCGGCCATTCCATCCACTGGCGGACCGCAGCATCTGTATCTGCCGAACAAATATCCCTGGAAAGCAGGCATTCCCCTCCCAAATGTAGATATTATGGTACCGATTCCGACTTTGAAGCCGTGGGAGACATGTTTCCCGTCCGGGTAACTCAGGGCATCCATATCCCAGAAATGTGAAAACTGGTGCTCCGTACCAGACGCTGGACGGCTGCTTTTGATTGCCTGCATTGCAAATCCGCTCATCAGCAGTCCCCTGGCAAGTCCTTCGGTCTTTCGAATATCTCCGAGAGTGATTGAAGCAGGATCGGAAAGCGACTCCTTAAGTCCGTCCTGTACTAGTGAGAGGGCGAAATCATCTATCTTTTCCGCACCTATCGCATCGGCTATCATCCAATCGGCCGCGGCCGGTACCTTGGCGATAAGGTCGGCATAGCCGGAAGCGGCCATCGGACCGGGAGCGGCGGCGGCGACACTCGTGTCAACTATCACGCCCAGCGGCGCCGGACAATCGAAAGTCTGCTTGTTGCCGTCTTTGGTTATGGATGCACCGAAAGACGTATATCCATCCATAGAGCAGGCCGTACACACGCACATGTATTTTCTGCCGAGTTGTCCTGAAACATATTTCACAAGGTCGTTGATGACTCCGGAGCCGACAGCCACTGCGACCGCTTCGGAAGAAGACAGCCTGGCCATAAGGCGCTGAACAAAAGTCCATTCCGCATATAAATCCTTATCGGTGAAGACGAAAGGCGTCTCCATCCTGATGCCGGAGTTCGCAAACGAAGTCTCCACATTTTTTCCTGCGACTTCCCATGTGTTGCTGTCAGCCACAATGACCGCCACAGCGGAACCGAACAGTTCCGTGAACATTTCCGATGCATATTTGGAGGCATCCTCCCCGATGACGCATGCCTTAGTATCCCTTGTACGCTGCAATGCCTTCTCTATCTTGTCCATTTTGTATGATATTTGTAACGAACTGCGAAGATAATAAAGAATTTTCTTCCTATATTTGAAGGTGTTTGCAATATCATAATAACAGTTGGATGACATGAACCAATACGACGTGATAATCATCGGCGGAGGCATCACCGGAGTCGGGACTGCCAGGGACTGCGCACTACGCGGGCTCAAAGTCCTGCTTCTCGCGCGCGGAGACCTCACCGCCGGAGCCACCGGGCGCAACCACGGACTGCTCCACAGCGGTGCGCGTTACGCAGTGACTGACAGGGACTCGGCCGCAGAGTGCATCAGAGAGAACAAGATACTGCGCCGCATTGCGGCACATTGTGTGGAGCCCACTGGCGGTCTTTTCATCACACTGCCGGAAGATGACCTCTCATATCAGGACAATTTCATCAAATGCTGCATCGATGCCGGAATCAAGGCCGAAGCCATTGACCCGAAAGAGGCCCTGAAGATGGAACCATCCGTCAATCCGGCACTCATTGGCGCAGTGAAGGTCCCGGACGCATCAGTAGATCCGTTCCGTCTTGCCACCGCTAACGCGCTTGACGCCAAACTTCACGGAGCTGTTATCCTGACATATCACGAAGTGGTGTCCTTCATAAAGGACAAAAACTGGATTGTTGGAGTTCAAGCACGCGACACAAGGACAGGCAAAACAGAGAAGTATTATGCTCCCCTGACCGTCAACGCCGCAGGAATATGGGGCCAGAACATTGCCGGGATGGCCGGTTGCCAGATAAAAATGCTCCCTGCAAAGGGTTCGCTGCTGATTTTCGGGCACCGTGTCAACAATATGGTAATCAACCGCTGCCGCAAACCGGCGAATGCCGATATTCTGGTACCGGGAGATGTGGTCTGCGTCATAGGCACAACCTCGGACAAAGTGCCGATGGAAGAATGTGACGATATCAGGGTGACTGGGGATGAAGTGCAGCTTCTGCTCAAGGAAGGATGTCTCCTCTCACCGTCGCTCGCCCATACCAGAATCCTTCGCGCCTACGCGGGTGTAAGGCCGCTTGTGGCATCTGACGACGACCCGACCGGACGCAAGACCAGCCGTGGGATTGTGCTTCTGGACCACGACCGCCGCGACGGGATTCCCGGCTTCATCAGCATCACCGGAGGAAAGCTCACCAGTTATCGTCTGATGGGAGAGATGGCGACCGACCTTGTCTGCGACAAACTCGGCAGGAGGTCCCGCTGCCGCACTGCGGAACTCCCCCTTCCCGGCTCGGAAAAGGAACTGTTCGACAGCGCGAAAGGGCTCCGCATCGCCGAGAAGGCAGCAATCGGACGTCAGGGTACAATGGTCAGCAAAATGGACTTCTCGCACAAGAGTGAGATTTTATGCGAATGTGAGCATGTCACAAGGGCGGAAATAGCCTACGCGGCGAAATATCTCGATGTCCACAACATGATGGACCTCAGACGCCGCACCCGTGTCGGGATGGGCACCTGCCAGGGTTCATTCTGTATGAAAAAAGTAGCCGCCGCACTTGCCCGGGAGCTCGGATGTCCCGAAAGGACTGAGGAGTTCATCCGGGAGTATATCGAGGAGCGCTGGAAGGGAATGGCCCCTGTATGCTGGGGTGAATCTCTCTGCGAAGCCGAATATATGAGAAAACTTTATGCTGACAAAAAGGAGTAGGATATGAAATTCGATGTAATCATCATAGGAGGCGGGCTTGCAGGTTGCACTGCCGGAGTCGCCCTTCAGGAAGCCGGACTCCGCTGCGCGATTGTGGCGGAGGGGCTGTCCCTTCACGAATGCCCGCGCGAGAAGTTCATAGAACTCGGGGGTACGATTTTCCCGGGAGACAGAGTGACAGGAGGCCACATAGTCGGCAGAAAGGTCAAGTGGGTCGAAACCCGCAACCTCGACGGCACACTTCTGGAAGCGGACAATTTCATCCTCGCCACCGGCAAATTCTTCAGTCGCGGCCTGATTTCAAATATGAATGAAATATATGAGCCGGTATTCGGCTGCGATGTGAAATACGACAAGAACCCGGCAAAATGGGTGTCCCAGTCTTTCAACGACTCTCAGCCGTTCGAGAAGTTCGGGGTGATCACCGATGCCGTGGGCCAGGTCAGCATTCAGGGAAATACTGTTGAAAATCTATATGCCGCTGGAGAAATCCTCTGTGGGGAGAGGGATATCGTCTCATCCGCACTCGATGTGGCCGCGCAGATTGTCGGGAGGTGATGCCATGCAGGAAAAGAATATAAGCAAAGACAATTTCGAGCAGTGCCTCAAATGCAATCTGTGCGCCACGGTCTGCCCGATGATGGCTGCAAACCCGCACTATCCCGGCCCCAAGCAGGCCGGCCCTGACGGTGAAAGGTACAGGCTCAAGGATCCCAAGTTCTTCGACCTGACACTCAAATACTGCCTCAACTGCAAGCGCTGCGAGGTTGCCTGTCCCTCCGGGGTGAAGGTCGGCGACATAATCCAGAAAGCAAGGCTCGCCTATGCCCGCCAGCACAATCCGCTTCGCGATTTCACCCTGGCCAGCACCGACCTTGTCGGAAGCATTGCAGTCCCATTCTCTACGATTGTCAATCCGGTGATGGCCTCCCCTGCAGTCAAGACCCTGATGGACTCTGTGCTTTCAGTGGACAAGCACCGCTCCTTCCCGAAATACGCCAGGAACTGCTTCACGACCTGGATGAAGCGCGAAGCCGCATCACAGCAGGAGAAGTTCACCCGCTTCGTGACATATTTCCACGGCTGCTATGTGAACTACAACTTCCCCTCTCTCGGACAGGATCTGGTGACGGTTATGAATGCCTGCAACTACGGAGTGCACATCCCTGACAAGGAGCGATGCTGCGGTGTGGCAATGATTTCCAACGGATTCTCCGCCAAGGCCCGACGCAACGCAATGACCAACCTGAAAGCCTTCCGAAAGACAGACGAGACCATCCTTACCACTTCTTCGACCTGCACCTTCACGATGCGCGACGAATACGAGAATGTGCTCGGTATCGACACTTCGGATGTCCGCGACAGGATTCTTCTGGCTACCAAATGGCTGTATGACAAGATTGAGCGTGGGGAAATATCGCTTGCCTTCAAGAGCGGATATCACAAGAAAATCACCTATCACACAGCCTGTCACATGAACAAGATGGGCTGGGCAATCTATTCGACCGAACTCCTCAGGATGATTCCCGGAGTGGAGCTCACGGTCCCTGGTCAGAAATGCTGCGGGATAGCAGGCACCTTCGGATTCAAGAAGGAAAACTACACATATTCCCAGAAGATAGGGCAGGAACTGTTCGATACCCTCAAGGCCCTGGAGCCTGAAGTTGTGGCCTGCGACTGCGAGACCTGCAAATGGCAGATAGAGATGAGCACAGGGCTCACCGTGATGAACCCCATCTCGATTCTCGCCGAAGCCATCGATGTCGAAGCCACCCGCAAACTCAATTCACGCTGAAAGGAATCCGGTATGGAGAAAGTGCTGCTTCACGCCTGCTGCGCCCCCTGCTCAAGCGCCATCCTGGAATGGATGCTGAAAGAAGGATACAATCCGGTGGTTTACTACTGCAATCCCAACATATATCCTCTTGAGGAATACCTTCACCGACGCGACGAATGTGTGCGCTATGCCCGCGAGATGGGAGTTGAAATAGTCGAAGCCGAGTATGACCACGAGGCATGGCTGCACGCGG
>JAKSKQ010000089.1 GCA_024401675.1 Bacteroidales bacterium
GGATGCCGACAAGGAAGGCAACGCCAACTGCTACATAATCACCGAGCCCGGAACATACAAGTTCAAGGCCGTGATGGGCAACAATACCACTGCATTCTTCCCGGATGCAGCCGAGGCTTCCGTGCTTTGGGAAACTGTCTGCACCGTGGAGGCTCCCGCCGCCGGCACAGTAGTGGCGTCCGCCTCTTATGCTGAAGACTACATGATTTTCGCCATGCCTGCGACCATCACTCCGGGCAATGCCGTAATCGCGCTCAATGATGCAGACGGCAAGATTCTCTGGAGCTGGCACATTTGGGTTCCCGCAAGTGAAATCACCACCGTTGGAGGCCTCTTCAACACTCCGATGATGGACCGTCATCTCGGCGCTCTCACCGTTTCCGGCAGTAATGGAGCAGTCGATCCGCTATCCTTCGGAATGATGTACCAGTGGGGCCGCAAGGATCCTTATGTGAATTCGGCCGTTCTTGGCGATTCTTCTCCTGCCGCCGTTACAGGCGTCCATGCTGAAAAGGCGCCAGCCACCATCACTCTTGCACAGTCGATTGCTAATCCTACCCTTATGGGACATACCGACAACGGCGACTGGCTTACCGAGGTTGACGGCACTCTCTGGCTGGATGATCACAAGACGGTCTATGATCCGTGCCCGGCCGGATACCGTGTACCGAGTTCGTCTTCGAACAATTTCTGGGGAGACCTCTCTGCCAAAACAGGATGGAGTTTCGACAAGACTCTCGGATGGTTCACAGTCGGTTCGCCCTCAGCCGTATTCCCGCTTGCCGGTTACAGGGATGACTACTCTGTGGAAAGCATTGCCCACAACTACGACCGCGCCCTCATATGGTCTTCCTGCACATCCGACCTGACTTCCAAACCCGGCTACGGCCGCGGCAACGATATCCGTCCCGGCAGCAGCATTTCTTTCAAGGACGCGCCCAAATCCCGCTGCGGTTCAGTTCGCTGCGTCCAGGAATAACACTGAAAAGAAAACAAATAAACACAAGTGAATATGAAAAAGATTTTAAACTTCCTTGCTGTTGCGCTCGTCATTGCGGGCTGTGCCAAGGAAAACACTTATGACGACTCTGCGGTTCTCGAGAAAATCGCATCTCTCGAGCAGAGGGTCACCACTCTTGAATCCTCAATCAGGGGAATTCAGTCTGCTGTCGATGGAATGAAATATGTATCGAAGTTCCAGACAAAGACCGATGATTCAGGAAAAATCACAGCTCTCACAGTCACCTATTCCACAGGCGAGACTGTTGTTCTTGAGGTTGCCGACATCATAGATCCCAGCTACGCTCCTGTGCTTTCCATCATGACCAACGGCGCCGGCCAGCTCTGCTGGGCCATCAACGGCAAGATTCTCACTAGTGGCGGCCAGGACGTCCTTGTATATCAGACTCCCGTTTTCACCAGGACCGAAGACGGCCATCTCCATGTCGAGGTTGACGGCCAGGATATTGATCTCGGCAATATCAAAGGAGATAAGGGAGACAAGGGAGACAAAGGTGACCAAGGTGAAAAGGGCAAGGATGGCGAAATCCCCGTTGTCCAGGACGGCATAATCAAGAAACTCGAGGTTACCGACACCGCCGTCATCATCACTTACGGTGATGACAACGCAACTGTCAGCATCCCTCTCGTAAGTTCTTTCGCTCTCAAGATCGAGAAGACAGAATACTGCATTACCAGCACCGACCCCATCGAGATTCCCTACACTCTTGTAAATGCCACTGAAAACACTGTTGTTGACGTTTATCACGGAAGCGAAATTTCCTGTGTTGTCAAGAGTGACAAGATCATCATCACTCCCAAATCTGCTGATATCGAGTGCATGGCTCTCGTGTATGCCGACACAAAGACCGGTCTGACTTCCATCGTGAAACTTGTCATTGAAAAGGAAATCTGCAAGGTTGTCGAAAGTACTGACGGCTACATTGTCGATTTCGAGGACGGAACCATCGACATCAATGTCGTTTCCAATGTCGATTTCGAGGTTAAGCCTCAGGCCGAGTGGCTCCACTATGTTTCCACCAAGGCTACCACATACACTGTGACAATCACTGCTGACAACAATACCGCCACCGAACCTCGTGCCGGCATCGTCAACATTGTCCGTGCCGGCACCGACGACATCCTTCAGAGCATCGAAATCGCCCAGAAGCCTTACGATCCGACAATCAATCTGAGCAAGAAAGAATCAGCCAACTGCTATTTGGTTTCTGCTGCGGGCAAGTACAAATTTGCTGCCGTCAAGGGAAACAGCGCCGAGTCTGTAGGATCGGTGACAAGTGCCGCCATAGTCTGGGAAACATGGAACAATACTGAGACAGTTACCGCTAACAGTGTTATCTCTTCACTTGAATATGACAGTGGTTACATAAAATTCTCGACTCCCGAGATTCTCAAAGCCGGAAATGCTCTTATCGCTGCAAAAGATGCAAATGATGTCATCCTCTGGAGCTGGCATATCTGGGTGACCGATATGACAATCGAGGGAATTGACTGCGGCAATGCCGGAGAAACCCTTGTTATGAACTGCAACCTCGGTGCAATTGATGCTCCAGGCACAAACGGTGGTTTCGGACTTCAGTACCAGTGGGGCCGCAAGGATCCTTTCATGGGGTGCGGAAGCCTCGGACATTCCGATCTTTCTACAATTTGCGGAACTGCAATGACTACGACCTCGGATCTTCTCAGTGAGGATGACGCCAGACAGAATCCGACTTTGTTCTATATTGTCGGTTCCAATGGTAAAGACTGGTTTGCCGGAAGCGCATCCGACAGGTGGGCCGAAGATAAGACAGTCAATGACCCTTGCCCTGCAGGATGGAGGACAGCCCGCTCCACTGACAATACTGTGTTCCTGCTCTCAAACGGTACTGTTGCCGATATGGAAACATATACTTTCACTGCCGGTGGCGTGGTGTTCCCTTTCTCCGGTACCATCTATTATGAAAGCGGTTCTTTCGATAAGAGCGATACTATCTATCATCTTGCAGACGACTACAATACAACAACTCCTAAGGGATGGCGTGTCAAGAGTTCCAGTGGCTCGAGAACAGCTGTGCGCAAGGCTTCCGGTGGTGCCGTCCGCTGCGTAGCTGTTACCTCTGCTGAATAATGCATAAGATGAAAATGCATAGCTTATTTATAACTTCTGTGCTTTCGGCCCTCTTCCTGTTCGCAGGATGCGGGCCGGAGCGCAGTTTCAGTGTACCGGCCCCTCACAGGGTGGTCACAGGAGCGATTGAGGATCCGTTCAACCCGGGAGACGAGCCGGCGGGCCCTGATGATCCGGAGCCGCCGGTCCCTTCGGAGGATTCCGCACGTCTGGCCCGCATAGGCCAGTTTCCGGTGGTGGAAGTATATTACACTGAATATACCGATAAGGCACTTTTCCCCTCCGAGGAGGAAATCCGCAATTTCACCATCGTCAATGTCGGTCACGGACGATTCGTGAACAAGAAGACAGGTGACGGCGGAATCACCATTGCGGACGAGGACCTTCTTCGCAGGATGGTCGCCTTCAAGCAGACCTATCCCGCCCTCAAGGTCAAACTCATGATAGGCGGATGGGGCAAGAATGCCGACGGATTCTCAATGATGGCGCGAGACGCGGGTAAAAGGAAACTCTTTGTCGATGAGTGTGTGCGCATCTGCGATGAATTCGGCCTGGACGGAGTAGATATAGACTGGGAGTATCCCACTTACGCCGCGAAGGACGGCTCGTATATCAACGGCGCCTGCGCCGACGATTACCAGAACTTCGTCACGGTAGTCAAGGATCTCCGCCCGGCCATGCTGGACGAGATTCTTTCCTATTCGGGATCCGAGTGCGGACAATACTCTGACAATCTGTGGGCTCTGGAATATGTGGACTATATCAACGTGATGACCTACTCGATGGGCAATCCTCCGTATCACAATTCTCCGCTTTATTCTTCACCCATTGCCAAGAGCCGCAGCTGCGCCGAAGTAATCGATGTGATTTTCCACGGAAATCAGAATATCCCTTACAATCGGATGAACTTCGGAGTGGCGTTCTACGGCCACGGTGACGGGTATTCCGGCAGCGACAAGGCCGTTTATCCCAGCACCGTGAACTACAGCATGCTCGAGGATATCTTTTTCAGGAACACCTGCAAGGGCAATAATGTCAAGGGTAAGAATTACCGCTATTGGGACGATGTCGCCAAGGTTCCTTTCCTCGGAGACGCCCTCGGCACCATGTACGCAAGTTATGAGGACATAGAGTCCCTGAACTGCAAGGTGGAATATATCCTTTCCCGCGAGATGCTTGGTGCCATGGCCTGGGAATACCGGGAGGATGACGCCAAGGGTACTCTGCGTCACGCCCTTCGCCACGCGATGTCCGGCAATCCCGATTCTCTCACCGATGTGGAGCGCCCCGAGGAACATAAACCTTCCGAGAATCTGCCGGTGATGGGTTCCTATACAAAATACAAATTGGATAATGTCACCGAACTTTCAGGCCTGTGCCTGAGTGCGGACGCCTCGTTCCTCTGGGGAGTGGGCGATCAGGGAAACATCTATAAGATCAGTTTCTCCGGTGTTGCCACACCTCACTGGTATCACGATGCCGATATGGAAGGCGTCACTATGAATCCAGACACCAAGGACCTCTATATCTCCATAGAGGGCTCCCAGAAACTCTATCTTGTCTCCGCGCCGGACTACAATACCTACAAAACCCTC
>JAKSKQ010000009.1 GCA_024401675.1 Bacteroidales bacterium
TAAGGTGCTTGTTGATGTCGTTGTTGTAGGAAAGGTCGGCGGAAATCTTCTGATAATCATCGTGGTACTGCATTCCCTGGCCCTTGTAGTAGCCTATAGACGCATAGTAGCGGGAAGTCTTGGAAGAGCCCTCGACTCCGACATTGTAGTCCTGAGTCACACTGGTGCGCAGTACTTCCTTGCGCCAGTCAGTATAGAAATCCCAGGCTCCGGTCTCGATTTCCTCGACTGAAGGATAATAGACACCGTCGGAGAACACACGGCCCATGTACGGACCTTCGGAGCCTCCGTTCTCATACTGCATATTGGTGGTCTCGGCAAGACGGACGAGGTCACCTTTTTCCCAAACTTTCAGAGGGCGTGTGAACACTCCCACTCCGACCTTGCCGGAGAACCAGACGTCGGTATGGTTGGTGTCGCCGTTCTTGGTCGTGATCATTATGACGCCGTTGGCACCGCGGGATCCGTAGATGGCTGTCGCGGAGGCGTCCTTGAGGACTTCGATGGACTCGATGATGTTCGGATTGACAGCCGTGAGGTTGCCGGCGTCACCGAAAGGAACTCCGTCGATGACGACAAGCGGCGCGTTGGAGCCGTTGATGGAACTCATACCGCGGACCCTGACTGTCACGGCGGACTCCGGAGAGTCGTTGGAGGAGTCGATGATGGTAAGACCGGCCACGCGGCCCTGGAGCATCTTGTCGATGGACGCACCGGAGGCTTTCACGATATTGTCGGCCTTGACCGATGCCACCGAACCGGTGAGGTCAGTCTTCTTGACTTTACCGTAACCGATGGCCACCACTTCATCCAGAAGCATGGCGTCGGTTTCAAGAGCGGCATTCACGACCGTGCGGGTGCCAGCATTGATTTCCAATTCCTTGTAGCCGAGGCAGGAGAACACGAGAGTCGAGCCCGCATCTGCCTTGATGCGGTAGCAGCCTTCGCTGTCGGTGGTCGCGCTGGTCATGGTACCCTTGACTATGACGGATACGCCCACGACAGGCTCTCCGTTGGAGTCATCGGTCACAACTCCCGCTATCTCGACACTGCTCTGGGCGGAGGCTGTGAAGCCGCAGACCAGAATCGCCGCAAGGACTGCAATAATAGATTTAAGAGTTATGCTCATAGGAAATTATTATTTCAAACTTTCAAGCCAGACCTTCGCAAAGATAAGACGATTGTCCAGACTATATGCTTTTTGGAGATGTTCTTTTGCTGATGCATTGTCACCAAGTCCGAGAGCGGCAAGACCTTTCTCATACTCGGCATTGGCGCAGTCAAGCTCCGCGGGAGGATTGCCGAGGGCCTCGAAGACAGCCTTGGCCTTTTCATTCTCCCCTATCTTCTCATAACATTTGCCGATATAGAAACCGTACTTGAGCTCGGGAAGTTCACGGATTTCAGCGGCGTTGCCCTTGATGTCAACACCCTGGGCGAAGTACTGCGCGGCGAGAGAGGTGTCACCGCAGCGCTCGGCAGCGGTTCCGGCAAACCAGTACATCTGTGCATACTGTGCACGGGCATACCTTCCCATAGGATAGTCAAGAGCCTTCTGCATGGTCTTCAGAGCAGCTGAAGACTTGCCCTTTGCGAGCTGGTCCCAGGCCCTGAGGCAGTAAGAGGTGATGAAATCAATCTGCTTCTCGGTAGCGTTCTCGGACTCCACAATCACATGGTTCTCGAGAATGTTCAGAGCCTCGTCGTATTTGCGGTTCTCAACCATTCTGGTCACCATCTTGAGGAGAGACTCGTCGTGGAGGCTGAAAGTATTGAAATACTTCTTGCAGAACTTGTATTTTTCATCTGCGGTAAGACCTGCGAGGTGATTGAGGCGGTCAACTTCAAACATGAGGCGGTAGTCCTTGCTGTTGCATTTGACGGCGTCCATCATATAGGAGAGAGCCTTCTTGTAGTCCTTTTCGGATTTCTCGCAGGCGAGGCCGAGATTCCTGTGCACGATATAGAATGAAGGATCGAGTTCCTTAGACTTCTCGAAGAGTGAGACGGCCCTGCCCAGCTGATGCTCGAAGAGGAGGCAGCCGAGATAGTAGGGAGCCTTGGCATCGGAAGGATCAATCTCCATCGCGGTCTCAAGGAAGTCTATTTCTTCGAAACGTGAAGGATAGCAGTACTCCCATGGGCACTTTGACGCGATTCCGACCTGAGAAGAGGCAGCCTCTTCGTTGCCGAGCTGCTTCTCGCAGTAGGCAATGGCGTAGTGGATCATGGGATATGAGGAATTGCTTCTTTCAAGGATGGCTTTCGCGTCCTCCCACTGTCCGGCCTGGATGTAGAAGCAGGCAAGTTCGAGGAAATGCTGGGGATTGCCCACCATGTCGCCGAGATTGCCGAGTTCGTATGAGCACACATGCTCGATCTTCGCCTTTTCGAGAGTTGCCTCGAACTGGGCCGCGGCTTCATCAGCGCGACCGAGTTTGCGCAGTATCACACCCTTGAGGTCCTGGGCGAAAATGTTCTCGGTATTTGTGGAAATGGACCTTTCGATATGGTCCAGAGCCTTGTCATATTCTCCGCGGATGCAGTCGATCTGGGCGAGTTGCAGGTATGAGGCGCTGTGCCAGTCCTGATCCCAGGAAGCACGGTAGAACCAGTCATAAGAGTGCTTGAGGTTGCCTTTGCGGCGCTCGACGATTCCCAGATAATAGAGAGGTTCGCAGTCACGTGCTCTGGTGTAACGCATTGTGACACGGTCATAAGCAGTCTTGAAATAGGCGCCGGCCTTGTCCCAGTTGAAATCCTTGAGGGCTTTCAAGCCGAGCTGGACATTTGCGGGAGAATATCCCGGGTCACGCTCGAGAGCGGCAAGAAGGTAAGGCTCGGAAGCGAAATAGGGATTATGGAACTGGTCGAGACGAAGGCCTGTAAGGTAAAGTTCCTCGACGCTTTCTATCTGGTCGGGCTGAACAGGATCCTTGAAGATTTCAGGCATCTCGTAGTCAGGCTTCTGATGCTCCGCGGGGGCATATCTGAGAAGTTGCTCCCCGCAGGAAGAATTGAGGACGAATTCCATGTCGAGTTCAGTCATCCCCTCCGGAAGGTTCACCTCAACTTTGAAGGGATCCGCAGGGCTTATTGTAAGGTCGCGGGTAAGGATTTCCTTTCCGAGGCCGCTTACGACAAGTTGCGCATTCTCGAACTTTCTGGTGGAATTGAGCCTCAGATCGACTGAAGACCCGTCCATGATATAGTTGAGGGCGCCGTTCAGATTGGCGTATTTCAGGCCGCCGAGGTCACGGACAGGGAACCAGGTCATTGTCCCGGCCTTGGTCTCATAAGGCTGAAGCCAGCTGTAGTCGGGCTGGTTGTCGGAATAGAATCCGGCCATGAGTTCGGTGTAGCGGCCGGAGTTGTCGGTAAGACCGTTGTTGATCTTCACGCCGTTGGGATTGTTACCGTCGGCCCAGTATTTCATTCCGGGAGAGACATAGTGGTTGCCCACCCAGGCAGTTCCGCCCTGACGGAGATGGTCGTACCCTCCGAAATAATCCTCCTGGTTGTTCCAGACGAAGAATGACACCGGAGAAATAGTATTCTTCCAGAGGCTGATATCCACATTGGTGAAGTCGAAATAGTTATATACGCCTTCGGACACAGGCCAGGTGGTCATGCTCTTCTTCTCGTGATATGTCACGAACTTGGTGGAAGTCGGGAAGCACACTTGATAATCCTCCTCGGAAAGGACGGCGGGAACCGTCCAGAACTGGAAGGAATTGGTGAGTTCGGTCGGGTTTCTGGGGATGATGGTCATCTGCACGATGGAGGACTCGGGCCAGAATGTATAACCTATTATATTATTGGCTCTCTGGAGCCTTTCCTCACTGTAAATCCAGATGGTCCGGCTTCCGTCCTCATTGTCCTGGATTTTGTATTCCATATTCTCCACGGTAGTAGGACCGTGATGGTGGGGATATCCCCATGCGAGACCGCCGGAGCGCCAGTTGCCGTTCATACCGATAAGGGCCGGCTTGACTACATCGTTGCGGTAGAGCCAATGATAACCGTTGGTCTTGTCCACCGCATCGTAGATACGGCCTCCCTGCCCGGGAGCGACGGAGAACTTCACATACTCGTTCTCCACATAAATCATAGGATACTCCACATCCTGTTTGGTCTTGGACAAATTGTTGTCAAAGGCATAGGGATAATAATGCCTCTGGACGAACTGATGCATCTCGCCGTCATAGAAGCGAGGCATCGGGTTCGGCTTCCCCGGCAGGTAGGTGGGAATGATTTCCGAACCTTCGGTAATTGTAAGTTGGGCAAATGCGGCCTGTCCTGCCAACAGCACAGCCAACACTGAAACAAGCGATTTCTTCATAATTCTATTGTATGATTTTACTATTCAAACTTAGGTAAAGCAGCTTTCAACTTTGGTCCACTTTGGTGTAATTTCTTTGCAAATATAGCATTTTTGATGGAATTACAATATATTTGTATCATGAAATTGAACATAAACAGCACCTCCAACATACCCCTGTACAAGCAGATTATAGCAGCCGTCAGAAATGCAGTCAAGAGCGGCGAACTGAAAAGCGGCGATGCAATGCCGTCCCTCAAAGATTTCGCCACCGGGTACGGCATTTCGATGGAGACCACCAAGAAGGCGTACAACATACTCAAGAAGGAAGGCATGATGCGCGGAAGGCAGGGAAAGGGATATTTCATTGACATACGCAAGGCGGACTCCCCGACCAGGATACTGATGCTGGTGGACAAACTCAGCGCCTACAAACTGGCCATCCACCAGGGACTGACGGAATCCCTGTCCCACCCGGCCGACATAACCATGAATTTCCACAATCAGGATATCTCTGTCTTCTCCGAAATCGTGGCGAAAAGTGTCGATGAATACGATTACTATGTGATTGCGGCGCACTTTCCTCCCGAGGTGAAACCTTCCCAGGTGACGAGAATCCTGAGGAGCATCCCCAACGACAAACTTATTCTCATAGACAATGAACTGCCGGAGGCCAAAGGCCATATCGGGCGTGTATTCCAGGATTTCAGGACCGATGCGGCACGGGCTCTGCAGGAGAATCTGGATGCCATACGCAAGTACCGCCGTGTCATAATCGTCTGCTCGGAAAGGAGCCTCTACGGCAAGAGCATCTATCCCGGAATCCGGAAAATGTTGAATGAGAACGGCATCAGATGCAAAGTTGTCTTCCGGTTCGACCCCGATCTGATGACCCCGGGAACTCTTTTCATAGTAATCAGCGGCCAGCTCGACAAGGACCACTTCACCCTCCTTCGTGAAGCCGCGGGCAAGGGATATTCCCTCGGAAATGATATCGGCCTGATTTCACACAACGACGAGCCGGTCAACGAGTTCATCTGCGGCGGTCTCACCTGTATCTCCACTGACTTTGTCCAGATGGGGCGCAGTGCCGCCGAAATGATAAACAGGAAGGAAATGTGCTCGGTGCACAATCCCTTCCGTCTTGTCAGAAGAGCCACTCTGTAGGGGGAATCTTCCCTATTTGAATATCAGCAGGCGGATGCTCTGGGGCGCGAGAGGTTCGGACGGTCCGGTTTCACCTTCGGGAGAGTCAGCCTTCACGAATTTCTTACCCTTTACCTTCACACTGCATGTTGCAGGGACTTCCTCTGAATCGTTCCAGAGAGCCACGGCGAGGGAGCCGTCTTCGCTGCTGTAGGCGCGGGCTATCACATCCTCACTGTCGCAGCGGAAACTGAAGCCGAGATTGTCGAGGAACTTGCCGTTCCACAGGAACTCGGAATTTCTCCTCTGGAAAGCAAGCACATCGGCAGCATACTTCCCGGCATCAGAGGCGATAATGCCCAGGTCGGGACCGTAAAGAACAGTCCCGTAATCCTCGCGGACGGGGACGACTCCTTCCAGTACATATTTCCGGTCCGGAGCATAACGGACCTCGAATTCGTCCCTGAATTTGAAGAGAGTACAGTAATTCAGCACCTCGCGGGAATGTGCCGGAGAAGGATTGCGGTATGTATAGAACGCCTCGGGGAAAGTGTACATGAACATTGAAGGGAATGCCGACGAAATAAATTCCTCATCCTCCCTGACCACTTTCTGCATCTGGCTGTGGTCCATATTCTGGACAGCGTATGTACCTCCGTGGAAAAGAGCCAGGGAATGCATTTCCTCATCGGAAAGGCCTTCAGACATTATCACGAATTCCGGATAATCTTTCTCCATTTCCTGTTTTATCCAGTCGAGCATTGCATATTTGTCTTCGTCGTAAATGAGGCTCGGGACCGGATGGCCGTGCTCCGGACTGTAGCACAGACGGGGCCTGTCATACGCAATCTGGTCATAGATTATCCCGTCGGCGCCAAGTTCGGCGGCCTGGATTGCAAGGTCCAGGAGAATGCGGTGCCACACGGGTGAAGATGAGCAGGCGATGCCGTGAATGCGGCCGGGGGCGTTGGAATACTTGCGCCACTGCTCGTAGTAGAAGCTGCCGTCCTTTTTCACGGAAGTTATGTGGCAGCCGGTCTCTCCCCAGAAATCGGTTCCGTTCTGGTCTATGAGTTGGCCGTTGGCGTAGATGATAACTCTTTTTCCTTTTTCATGGACCTCTTCGATGGCTTTTTTCAAAGCATCCTCGCCGCCCATTTCAGGATCGGGGAAATACTCGGGATAGAAACGGTCATGTCCTCCGTGAGCCCAGCCGAAAAGTCCTATTATATCAAGGTTGCTACCGGAGGCGACTTCGAGCAGTTCATTGGAAATGCTCCTGTAGTCCCAGATTATCTCCGTATTCTGCTGCTTGAGTATGGCAAGAAGCCATCCGCTGCTGTTTTTCAGCCACTCGGGGCTGTCTCCCACGCCTTTAACGGAATCGAACCATGCGCGGTACCTGTCCGCCGCCTCATGCCAGGAGCCGTCAATGAAGCTGACCTGCATGGGCGCCCCTGTGAAAGTATCCCCGGGATGAAGAGAAAGCAGATTCGTGGTGCCGAAGCCCAGAAGTCCGGTCTGTGGATAATAGTTCCAATGGAAAAGTTTGCCCCTGAATCTCGGGTCCGCCATATTCACATAGATGGTATTCCCCGCCTTGGAGCCCTTGCCCTCGAAAGCGAACCAGGACATGGTGGTGCCGAAGGTGTTGAATTCGGAAGAGAAAGTGTAGCGGTCCCCTTCTTTCTGCCAGATTCCCGTGTCGGAGGAGTCTGCCGGAGCCTTTGAAAGTTTCATTCCGGGGCCGTTCGGAACAAGGATGTTCCAATTGTCGAAAGAAAGTCCGTCGCAACTGAAATAGGGGCCCTCGATGGATTTGACGACCAGAGTGCGGCCATTGTTGACAACGCACTTGCTTACCTCAAAGTCTTCGCCGCCCTTATGGATGGTATATTCGATTATCACATCGATTCTGCTGTCGGATACATCCACCCACTGATAGGTTATCGTATTCCTGCCGGCGCTGACAACAGGTGCGGCCACAGAGCTTGAAATGACGCTTTCAGTGCGTGCCCCGTCCAGAGTTTCCACCACCAGTTTCCACTCGGGTGTTGTTTCCAACATTCCAGAAACAGTTCTGCCGCAGGAGACGACAATTGAGAGAGTGCATGCAAATATGCACAGAGTCCTGACACATTTCATCATATTATTTCCAGATATCTTTTATAGTTTCTTCCATATTGCGACCGTTGGTGCAGGCTGCGCTCTGAGTATTTGTCTTGTAGGGAGATACCTTGCCGCTTGCACACACCCTGGTACCGGGCATCTGGACATATCCCATAGGGTCGTATTCCTTGAGCCAGGACACGCAGTAGCGGAGGAAATACCGGGCGTAGGTGTCATCCAGAAGAGACAGCCAGCTTATTTCGTCGTAGCCCCAGCAGAACCAGTCCTCAGCAGCCGTGCCCGGGTGATCGCTCTTGCCGAAGTTGTCGAATTCCAGAAGATACGGCATCCTGTCCACTGTCCAGCCCATAGGAGACTTGCCGGCTTTGGTCCGGCCCACGATGCTGTCGCGGTACTGCCAGGCAAGGGTAGCCTCAAGACAATCCGACATCGGAACTTCCTTGAGCCTGAGGGGATAGGAGCAGAAGTCGAGAAGGTGTTCTCCGCCGACAACTATTCCGGAAGTATGAGCGTCGAGCAGCACGAAGCCGCGGCGGGCCCTGGTCCTGGCAGCCTCTCTGACAAGGGAGAAAAGCCTGCGGTAGCCGGCATAGCCGTTGGCGGCATCCCCCATCGAAGACATCAGTTCCATCTGTCCGCAGTGGATAGCCTCGATTCCGGTTTCCATATATCTGACCATCATGTAATAGAACCACATCTGGGCCTCTTCCTGGGACATATCGGGAACCGACGCCCCGGTACCCCAGTAGTTCACATTGGTGCCCTGAGGATTGCACATCTTGCTGTAATTGAAGTTTCTGGTCTGGACAGTCTTCCCGAAGGCAGTGAAAACCCAGTCAGGCACGGCAATCTGGTCCACCCGGGTCGAGACAATCTCGAATACGGCGGCCTGGAAGATGATGTCCGGATCCTTCGAGTGCATACGGTCTATCTTTGTCTTCCAGCCGGCAAGCCAGGTGTCATCGTTGAAGAAATGTTCCTTGTTCCACTGGTATCCCGCCCTGCCTATGAATTTGGCACCGATATTCAGTATCTTCCTCTCGTCATCCTCCACTCCCCAGAAATGGTCGCAGTTCTTGGACTGGGTTGCAAGGAATTCGGACTCGGTGGTTGCACGGGAGAGATAATTGCGGAGCACTTTTTCAGTGACGACCCCGCCGGTTATGGTGAAATCGAGTTCCTCATGTTCCTGGGGCTTGCCGGAAAGATTCACGAGAGTACCGTCATCGGAAAGCACCATCATGTGTCCGCTCACAACACCGTCGGAATACCATTTCCTGAACAGCGAGTAATCCACAGGGCCGTTCATCTCCCATGTGAAATTTCCGGGAATGTGTCTCACTGAAGACATCCCGTCCGGAGATGTCAGTGAAAGATTGCGACGGATTGTGACATTGCCGCCAAGGGTGGTGCCGTCAAAGAATTTTCCGGTGGTTGTAATCGAGGTGTTGTAGATGGTAAGATCCTTCTCGATGACATCGAGTCTGTCTGACAGTTCCTTCCAGAGGGCATCGTTCACGTCCTTCCCGCAGACTGTAAGGGAAGCGGCCTTGCGCAGATGAATCGCATGTACATCGGCAAGGCTGCGGACTTCATAATTTTTAGTCTCGAATATGAACTTGCCGGTATCATCGAAGAGATACTGGCCGTTGAATTCCTTGATTTTAGTAAGTTCGCGGATATCCCAAAGCAGAGGATTTTCCTTCAGGATGATATTGCCGCCGCATTTCTCGAGTCCCATATAGCCAACCGCCTCCAGAAGGGGGTTTCCGGTGATTTCGAGATTGCCTGACAATTCGGAAATCTCGCACATTATGCTGGTTATGGAGGTGCCGGTGATTATCAATGTCCCAATGCCGGTGGTTCCCGAAAGTCCTGACACGTCAACGATCTCTTTTCCGGTGACAACCAGGGAGTCGAGCCTGCCGGAAGGGGCGAAGCCGTCCACTTCCTTCTGCGAAGAGAGGACTGTGACGTTGTCTCCGTATGAAGGCTTCTGACCGGCCGGTTCCTCTTTTGCGCAGGAAAGTGAAAAGCCTGCAAGAGTCAGGAGCGCGGCGAATATCCGAAATAATTCCTTTTTCATAAAATGAGTTCAATATGTTACTCGGAGCAGTTGAAAATCAACTTTCCTCCGCGCATGATCTGTTCGTGACTTATGACAGGACCATTGAGGGCGGCGCCGCCATAATAAACTTTACCGGCATGGATACCGTCCCCCTCACGGGTGATGACAAGTTTCCTGAAAGCGCCGAGATGCACTGTGGCTTTCTTCACCATCGGGATGCCGAGCACATACTCACCGGAACAGGGATTCACCGGATAGAATCCAAGCGTGGTGAAGATATACCAGGCGCTCATCTGGCCGCAGTCGTCATTTCCAGCGAAGCCGTGGATATTGTCCGCATACTGGGTGCGGATTATCTGATGAAGGCGGTCCTGAGTCCGGTCCGGTCTGCCGGCAAGAGCATAAAGGTAGGCTATGTGGTGGGAAGGCTCGTTGCCGTGAACATACTGGCCTATGCGTCCGCCGTAGGCATCGGAACGTCCGCCCTCCGCATCACTTTGTCCGGTCTCGAAAAGGGCGTCCAGCCTGTCGCAGAACACATCCTCCCCGCCCATGGCATCTATGAGGCCGGGGATGTCCTGAAGCACATGCCATGTGTACTGCCAGGCGTTGCCCTCGGTATAATCCCCGCCCGCAGCCGCCTCGTGGGACATGTAGAAGGGGTTGAACGGCTCCCTCCAGGCTCCTTCGCTGTCACGGGCGCGGGCCATGAGAGTCCGGGGGTCGAAGAGATTCTTCCAGTATCCGGAGCGGCGAAGGAAAAACTCCGCGTCCTCCATTTTTCCGAGACGCCGGGCCATCCGTGCTGCGCACCAGTCGTCGAAGCCGCATTCAAGCGTCTTGGACACACTTTCTTTGGGGATGAAATCGAAAGGGAAATAGCCGTACTTGTCGTAGATATACCAGTCCGATTTAGGAAGCGGGCTTGTGAGTGAATGGCGGATGGCCTCATAGGCTCTTTCCGGGTCGAAACCGGGAATGCCCTTGAGATATGCATCCACGATGACAGGCACCGCGTGGTTCCCTATCATGCAGTAATTGTCCTTGCCCCAGAGATTCCATATCGGAAGCCAGCCGAGGGAATCGTTCAAGTCGAGTATGGACTCCACCATCTCCCCGGCACGCTCGGGAGTGATTATGGTGTACAGGGGATGAGTCGCCCTGAAGGTGTCCCAAAGGGATAAAGTCGAGTACAGAGGCTTCTGCCCGGCATCGGCAATGTTGCCTGGCTGGGTGAACAGGTGATACATCGTGGTGTAGAAGATATCCTTCTGCTGATCAGTGCCTTCTATTTCAATAAGTGAGAGGTACTTGTTCCACTGCTTTGAGGCGCAGCGGCGGATGCGGTCCTGATTCCAGTCCCCTATCTCCATGGCTATGTTGGATGCAGCGCCTTCAATGCTCTCTGATGACACCGACACCTTCACCTTGAGAGTGCTGTCCTCTCCCATATCCATTTCCAGCAGCCAGCGGGGAGCCTTCTCACGAGCGTCCCGAAGGGCAAGAATCTCCCGCGAGGCGATGTCGTGGTCGAATTCGATTACATAATAGTAGTACCTGTCCACCCACACGTTGCTCCGGGCCCATCCGCTGATACGTCGCGGCCCGTCGAGCGACTGGGAGGATTCCTTGATATGGACGGGGACAAGCCAGTCCTCCTTCACCAGAGTGTTCTGGAAATCGATGAGCACCCGGGCGGAGGAAGGATTGTCGAATACATACGTTTCGATAGAGGTGTGCGCGGCGGCGGACATCGAGGCGTGCACCCCGGCATCTTTCAGATACACTTCATAGTATCCCGGATGAGCGTGCTCACCGGATTTGTCATAAGTGCTGGAGTATTCCGTCAGTTCCCTGCAGAAAGGGAAAATCAGGATGTCGCCCAGATCCGGCACGCCGGTGCCGTTGACTGCGTTGTGTATGAAGCCCTGGATATTCTTGTCATCATACAAGTATCCGCCGCTGTAATTCCAACCGCAGGAACCTGTCTGCGGGCCCACCTGGGTATTTCCGAAAGGGACACAGGCGAAAGGGTGGCAGTGCCCGAGTTCGTCGGTCCCGATGAACGGATTGACATACTGAGTGTAGTCCGCTCTGCAGGAAATCAGCGCGGCGGCCGAGATTATCAGTGAAAATACTTTTTTCATTCTTTCACAGGATCAAATACCGGCCTTATGAGGCGGCCGTAAAAGCGCTGGTCGAATCTCACATAACGCCAGGAACTTCCGAAATACATTCTCCATGCATCATACGGAGCGTCCGGAAATATCTCGGAGCTCCAGTAGAGGCCGTCACTTGTGAAGTAATGGTGGTCGCTGTCGAGGCGGAAGCCTCCGGCGGGAAGGAAGATGGAGCGGCCGTTGACCTTACTTCTGACAACATATCCTCCGCCGGGAGACACCCAGGTCCAACTGCATCCCGTGCTGAGTTCCTCCCACTCGGCGGCAGTCGGGGTGCGCCACTTCGGGCCCCAAGCCACAGTCGCCGCATCATCGCAGCACTGGAGCCTGGTGAGGCCGTCCACTGTGCCATAGGCGGGGTCTGTGCAGTATTTGGTGAGTTTTTCAGGACCCCCGTCACAGAAGGCATAAGTGCGCCAGCAATAAATGTCTTTCGGAGAAGTCTCGCCCCAGGCGAAGAAATCCCCGTATTCTTCGGGAGCCGAGGCTCCTACATTGCAAGAAGCCCACTTCACACTCAATCCCAGGTCCACGGGGCTCTGTGCCGAAAGGGAAAGGGGCAGGAAAATGCCCGGCAGTGCGACAATGAGTGAAATCAATTCCCGGACCATAATCTCTTGATGGTGCTTTCAAGGTTGCGGCCCGCAGGACAGTCCGCGCTGCGGGTGTTGCATCTATAGACTGATGTGGCCCAGGAATATTTCCAGGATTTGGCACCGACCGCGCCCCTGAGTCCGGGCATTTCGAGATGTCCCATCGGATCATTGCTTGCAAGATAGTTCACTGCATATTCCACAAACTCGGCGCCATACTTGTCGGTGCAGTTGGATATCCATGAGATTTCATCATATCCCCAGCAGAAATGGTCGTTGGCGGGCTGGTCCTCGTGCTCGCTGGTGCCGAAATTGTCAAATTCGAGCAAGTATGGCAGGCGGGAGGTGTACCAGCCGGAAGGCGTCATTCCGGAGATTGTTCTTCCGACAATGCTGTCGATATAGCCGCGCACGATTTCAGCCTCGAGATGGTCCGAACCGGATTTTTCCTTGAGTCTGATGGGATATGCGGCCGAATCCAGAAGATTGACTCCGCCGGACAGATAGCCGGTGCAGTGGGCGTCGATGAGAACTATCCCTCTGCGATTGTGCTCGCGTGCATATTTGCGGATAAGGCTGAAAGTCTTGTTGAAGCCGGGGAAGCCTGCGCCGGAGTCACCGAAACTCGACATGAGATTTATCTGTCCGCAGTGTAGTGCCTCGATGCCGATTTCCATGAAGCGCACGGCCTTGTAGTAGAACCACATCTGGGTTTCTTCGTTGGACATGTTTGGAACACATGTGCCGACGCCCCATATTCCGATGCGGGCATCGGCCCCCTTGGTTATTGCACTGTAACTGAAGTTCCTCTTCTCGGGTTTTTTGCCGAATGCTTCGAAAACCCAGTACGGCACCGGAACACGGTCCACCGCAGTCGTGACGATTTCGAAAAGACCAGCCTGGAAAAAGACATCGGGATCCTTTTCGTGGATGCTGTCGATTTTCTTTATCGCCTCATCGAACCAGCCGACATTCATATCCAGATAGAACACTTCCTTTCCCCATTCGTACATGGAGCGGCCGATGAACTTGGCTCCGATGTTGAGGAGCATCCGCTCGTCGTCCGGGGTGCCGTAGTAGCCGTCTGTAGAGAATTTGGAGCAGCTCAGATACTCCGCCTCGGTGATGGCGCGGGAAAGGTAGTTGTTCAGGACCGCTTCCGAAATCTTGCCGTCCTTTATTTCGTATTTCGCATCACCGGAGCCTTTCGGCCCGTTCCAGCGGGACACATGTGCGAGGCGCCCGATCTGCATCGGGTTTGTCGCAGCCCCGGGATGGTTGTTTTCAAGAGTGACATTCCAGGTGTGTGTCAGGCCGCCTTCGAGCAGGCTGAGCACAGGGTTGAGTCCATAGGAGGAACTCTTCCCCTCCCTGTCCTCTCCGAGAAGAGGGTTATTCCTGAAAATGATATTGCCTTTGATTTTCTCGGCAAGAAGAAGGAAACTGATATCGTCAAGAACGGCATTGTCCTCGACAACTATATCCCCGTCATATCTGCTTGCGAGAAAACTTGAAATTTCAAAAAGTTCCGGATTGCCCTTGACTGTGAATTTGTCATAGACAGTCTCGATGAAATTGTTGGAAAGAGAGGATATCGAAGTATTCTCCACAGTCAGTGTTTCCACTTCATTTACAGCGACAGACGAAATGTCTGTGATATCAGACCCCCTGACAGTCAAGGACTTTATTACCAGAGGATAAGACTCCTTCAATGTCTTTCTGGCGAATTCATCCACTTCCTTCTGACTTGTGAGCACGATTTCCGAATCAGGAAACAGAGGCTCTTCGGGATTGACGGGAGCATCTTTCCCAGGCTCACCGCTGCAGGAGAAGAGGGATGCTGCGAATGAAAGGACTGCTGCTGTGTTGAATAAAGCTTTCGATATCATATTATTTGTACTTCCAAATTGCTTTTATGGTTTCTTCGAGATTCCGTCCTGTAGGGCAGGCGTCGCTGCGGGTGTTGCAGCGGTAGGGGCTGAAGCCGTACTTGTTGGTCATGGCGGCCACACGGCAGCCAGGCATCTGGATATAGCCGACAGGATCGACTTTCTCGAGATAGGCGACACATTCCATCACGAATCCCCTGGCGTATTCTTCGCTCACGAGTCCTATCCAGGAAATCTCGTCATAGCCCCAGATGAAATAATCTCCATTGGCCTTGCCTGGATGTTTTGAAATGCCGTAATTGTCAAACTCCAATATATAAGGCAGCCTCTTGGTGTACCAGCCGGAAGGAGTGGTACCGGCGGTTGTCTTGCCTATGATGCTGTCGAGGTGGCCCTTGAGAAGAGTGGCCTCAAGAGTCGTGGAAGAGGTTTTCTCAGTAAGCCTGAGAGGATATGCGGCGAAATCGAAGAGATGCTTTCCATCCACCACGATTCCGGGGCAGTGGGCGTCCATAAGGACAATCCCCCTGCGGGCGCGGGTTTTGGCAGCCTCACGGACAAGAGACTGCATGCGGCGCCAGCCTTCGTAATTGTTGTCCTTGTCTCCCATAGAGCACATGAGGTTGACCTGGCCGCAGTGAAGGGCCTCGATTCCAAGGTCCATATAGAAGCAGGCCATAAAGTAGAACCACATCTGAGTCTCTTCGTGGCTCATGTCGGGAACACAGGTATTCTCGCCCCACTGTTTATCATACAGTCCCCTTTCATCCTTCATCGCTTCATAGTTGAAACAGCGGTCCTCGGGAGTCTTGCCGAAGGCCTTGAACACATGTTCTGGAATCTTTATCTCCCCGACCTGCGGGCTGACGGTCTCGAACATAGCGGCCTGGAAAATAATATCGGGGTCCTTGGTATGCATGCGGTCGATTTTGGCCTTAGCACCGGAAGCCCAGGCTGGATTGTTGAACTTTTTCTCACCGTTCCATGTGTACATCGCGCGTCCGATGAACTTGGCGCCGATATTCAGAAGCATCCTTTCATCATCTTCGGTGCCGTAGTATCCGTCCGTGGACAGGCCCTGTGAAGAAAGGAATTCAGCCTCGGTAATTGCTCTCGAAAGATAATTGCGGAGGACTTTTTCGCTGATGACCCCGCCCGTGACGGAATAGTCACCGTCATTGACCAGGGGCTTGGGCCTCTCTGGAATTTCCGGCCATCCCGTTTCGTCCTGCCCGCGGCAGGACGAAACGATGACCAGAAGGACCGCCAGAGCGGTAAATATTCTATTCAAATGTGACCGCATTACCTTTGGAATCAATGCAGGTTACATTTTCCTTAGCGACAACTTTGTTGTTAATCCAGGTCTGGACCTGGGAGAAATCCCCAATAGCTGTGCCTGAAACTTCAAGTTTACCTCCAATCTTGGTGAGGCCGAGGAAGCCCTTGAAGCTGTTCACAAGTTTGTTGTCCTTATAGATGAAGTTACCGCCGATTTCTTTCAGAGGCATGCCGTCGAGATCCCAGAAACCGGTATTGATGTTGGTAATCGTGAGATTTCCGCCAACCTTGGTGAGGGAAGCAAGACAAGTGGCTCCAGTCAGGTTGGTCGCGGCAGTGTTGTCGAGAGTGAAATCACCTTTGATCTCGGTAATGTTGTTGAGGCAGTTGCCTGCTCCCCAGTTGAAAGGAGCAAGGGGAACATCCTTTATGATAAGGTCTCCATTGACCACTGTAAGGCGCTTCAGACCGTTGATGTTATTGACATTCGGGCAGTTGATGATTTCGAGGCTTCCGGTGGGCTCCACTGAGAAATCCCCGGGGAGTATAACCTGCTCGACCATAGTCCAGCTCTTGATGTCCTTGAAGATGAGCCTCTCGCTTACGGCCTTCACGGACGCCTTCAGATTGGCCATCTCGGAGTCGCTGACATTCTCGTTGTTTCCGTCTATCACGAGATAGCGGTAGTCTTTGCGCTCCAGCTTCGCGAATTCCACAATTGCATCGTGTCCTTTCACGACTGTTGCATAGTCGGGATAGTCAGAGGGTTTCTCCTTGAAGGTAACCTTGGTGCCGGCATCGTCATAGCATTCAACTGCATTGAATGGAACAAGTTCACTGTAAATCCACTGCTGAACAGTGCTGAATGTTGCTGCGGGAATAGGATTGGCCTTGACATAGAGTGAACCGATTTTCTTGATCTTTTCAAAACCCTGGAAGTTCACATACTGGGTGTTCTGGATGGTAAGTTTGCCTCCTACGGTCTCGATAATCCACTGGTCGGCATTCCATACACGGTTGCCCTGCCAGTCAGCTGCGATACCGTCGAGAGTGAGGTCTCCGGTCACAGTCTTCAGGTGAGTGAAGGCAGCGACTCCTGCCATTTTGCAGTTCTTGATGACGAGGTTTCCGGGGATGGCGACAACACCGTTGAAACCAGCCTCGCCCCATCCATGAAGGGTACAGCCCTCGATTGTGACATTGCCTTTGGGAGCCTTGGGGAAACCGTCTGAATTAAGGAAACCCTGAGCTCCGCCGGTGATATTCTTGAAAGTGATGTCACCCTCGCACTCGACACCTTCGCCCTGGGCATTCTTGAAGAAATTGGACAGAATAGTGACGTTGCAGCCGTCGATTACCACGGGACCTGTAACCGAGCTGACCTTGGTCTTGATGTTTGCGAAGACCTGGTCTGTCACATCGGCGCCGCTGACTGTGAGGCTCTTGGCAACGAGTCCGCCATCGACAGTCTTGAGAGCGTCGATATCAGCCTGCTTGGTAATGGTCAGGTCAAGAGGAGCTTCTGTCTTGAACTTGATGAGATTGCCGTCCACATCATAACACTCGACCTTGGCGGGGTCAACGACGCCGTCGAATATCCACTGCTGGACGAGATCATAGCTGAGAGCGCCGCCACCAAGTACAAGACCGCATGACTCGCCGCCAGCCTTTCCTGCGGCAAAATTATTCTTTATGATGAGGCTGTCGCCGATTTTGGTGATATTCTGGAATCCGTCGAGAGAAGTGAACCAGTCATTGTTAGTGATTATGAGACTTCCGTCGATTTCCTTGAAGTTTGACTGATTCATGTTCCAAGGACCCTTGGTGCCTGAATTGAGGCCGGGCTTGAGGTTGTCCAGGACGAGATTTCCGTGAATCTTATCCATCTTGGCACCGATTACGCCGGGATCCATTGCACACTCGCGGACTGTAACGGAGCCATCCACCTCGGTGACATTGTTCCAGCCGGCACCTGACCATCCGTGAAGAACCATCTTCTCGAGATAAATGTCGCCTCCCACATGAGCAGGAACATTGTCGGCATTGAGGAAATGGTCAGCATCCACGAGACCCTGCTGATATGCCACGAAATTCTTCATGGTGATGCTGCCTTCGACTTTTACGCCGTCTCCGTTCTTTTCGAAGAAGTTGGCGCACATCTTGAAGTTGCAGCCATCGCAGAGGAGATTTCCGTGAACTACGGTGAGACCCGTGGTCTTGATATCGGCCCATACCTGGTCATCGACATCGGAGCCGAGGAGTGTGAGGTCCTGGCACTCGGTCTTTGTGATCTGCTTGAGGTCGGCAGCGTTGCGGATGGTGTATGAAGGCACTCCGCCGGTGCCGCAGCCAATCATGGAAGGATCGGTAACTGCATTGGGATGGTTGTTGGAAAGGGTGATCTGAGCATTGGTCATGATCTGGTTGTCCACGAGTTCCTTGAGCACATTGAAGCCCCATTCCCTTCCCTTTGAAGCATCGTCCTCACCGAGAGCGGGGTTGTCCTTGATTGTGAACTTGCCGCTCATCTTCTTGAGATTGAGGAAGCCCTTGATGCAATCGAGGACAGTATTGTTCTGGATAAGGATGTCAGCGGTGGCGAATTTGAGGCCGAGGCCGCTGATGCTCTTGAGGGATGCGTTGTCAGTGATCTCAAGAGCGGTGTTCACTGATGTGAAGGTAGGATTGTTGATTTCCTCGATACCGGTGCCCTTGATGATGAGGGTGCCGACAGTAGTGACATTGATGTTGTCGATATTGGTGACATCAGTGCCCTGGATAGTGAGGGAAGTCAGTGACTTGACAGTCTGGAAGGCATCGACCTCGGACTGCTTGGTCAGAACGACCTGGTCGCTCTGCTGATTTCCACCTTCCTGTTTGGGCTCTTTCGAGCATGAAGACAGGGATGCAAGAGAGAGGGCGAGAGCCCCGATCATTGCAAATGAAAATAAGTGATTTGTTTTCATGATTAATGTTATTGTGAATGTATTGAATGTTATTGCGGGTTAAGGTCTGTTTCACGCTGAGGGAAGGGGAAGAAGTAAGCAATGCTCTCCTTCGGATGTATCCTCGTGATATAGGTGTCATTGACGCGGTTCTTGCGACGCAGGTCATAGAGCCAGTTGGCCTCGAAGAAGAGTTCCCTCTCCCTTTCCTTCCAGCAAGCCTCGCGGAAATCCTCCTTGGACAGGCCGGCGGGAGCCGCTGCCAGACCAGCGCGGTCACGCACTGCATTGAGACACTCGTAGCCTTTATCAGTAGGACCGGCGGCTTCGGCATAGTTCAGGTAAATCTCGCCCATGCGGATGAGGTAAATGTTGGCGCTGCTGCGCGAACCGACAGATATGGGATCGGAGTATTTGCGGCAGAACGGGAAGAAATACTTGGATGTGTGCATATCGGTGCTTTGCTTGTTTTCAGGATCGAAGGTCCTGAACACGTCGCCATCCTCAGTATAGATGGTGGACACGAGAAGCCTCTTTCGCAAATCCTTGTCCTCGAAGGTATTGTTCCACCACTCGTAGCTGGTGCGGACTGTTTCCCAACCGGGCTTGCTGTCTATCATTTTCATCACCTTGACCTTTCCTGTGACGGGATCGGTCTCGGGAACAAGTTTTTCAGAAACATAGACATAGTCATCGGAATACTGAATCATGAAAAGAAGCGGCAGCTGGGCGAAAGTACCTTCCATTCCGGAAGCCTCGCGATTCATTCCGGTAATGAAAATGTGCTCGGGGCTGCTGTTCTGGCAGAATACGCTGTAAATGTCGTCGAGAGAAGGGTCGAGCCTGTAGGTATTCTGGTCGTAGATGACCTTGCCGGCGTACTGCTCGGCCTTTGCATACATAGCGTCGGCATCTTCCACCCAGTCATATCCGGGAGAGCCGGATTCCTTGTAGGTAGCGAGATAAAGATATACCCTTGAAAGAAGAGCCTGGACGGCAACCTTGTCCACACGGCCCTGGCATTTGTTGATGCCGAGAAGTTTATCGGCCTCCAAAAGGTCGTTGATAATCTGGGTCCAGACATCCTTGATGGGAGCTTTCTTCGCCTGAGTGTCGGCGACAGTGTTGACGGCTTTGATGCGGATGGGCACCTCTCCCCAGTTCTTCACGAGGTTGAAATGATGGAAGGCACGCAGGAAATAGGCCTCACCCATGTACCTGTTCTTCTTGTCCTGGGGAATTTGCATTTTGGAAACATTCTCGAGAACAGAATTGCAGCGGCCGAGAGCCACATAGATATTCTTGAAGAAATACAGATTTTCTTCGGTTGTGGGCTTGATGTCCCATCCGGTGACATCGCTCAGGCCGTAGCCGTACTGGGCTATCTCATCAGTGAGGAGATCACCGAAATAGTAAGTGAAACGCTGGGCGTATTCGATGTAGTTGATAGGAACATAAGCATACATGAGGGCATTCTCGGCATCCGCCTCGGTGAGGAAGAATGTCTTGTTGGAATACACTCCGTAAGGGGTCTCTTCGAGGGAGCACGCTGAGAACATCCCCGCGAGGAGAAGCAATGACAATGTAGATTTCAATGATTTACGCATACTCCTTGAGATTAGAATTTGATTTCAAGACCTGTAGTGATTGTGCATACCTTCGGATATGAGGGGCAGCCGTAACCGCTTTCTCCGACCTCCGGGTCATATTCGGAGCATTTGAAGAAGGTGTAAGGATTGCTTGCGCTCACATAGACACGAAGGTTCTTCAGCCATTTGCAAGTACCCTGGGGAAGAGTATATCCGAGGGTTATGTTGCTGATTCTCAGATATGAGCCATCCTCCACAGACCAGGATGAAGCGTAGTATGACCTGTTGTAGCGGAGTTTCGGATAGTAGCGGCTGGGATTTTCCCAAGTCCAGAAATTGCCGTCGATCAGCATATCACCAAGCTTGCGGGGAGAGAAGATGTCATTGCCATAGACTCCGTACAGAAGGACGGAGAAGTCGATACCGATGCGGTGCGAGAAGTTGATGGCAAGGGAGCCGGTGAACTTGGGGTTCGGGTCACCTATAATCTGACGCTGGTCGGCATCGAATGCGCCGTCGGGACCGAGACCCACATAATTGAGCTCACCTGCTTCGGTATAGCGGGAAGTGCCGTCGCCGATTTCCTCCTGGGTGATGCCGTTGACCTTGTAGCCGTAGAACACATTCACAGGATAGCCGATGGCAAGCACATTGAGACAGGGGCTGTCATAGACGCTGCCGCCGTGGGGAGTGTAGGAAACGCCGTTGGCATCGGTGACGAAACCGGAGTTCTCATTAGTGCCGAGACGCAGCACCTTGTTGCGGTTCAGTGCGAGGATTCCGGTTGCGGAAAGGCTCCAGTCCTTGTTCTCGACAATGCGTCCGGTGATGGAGAGTTCGAAGCCCTTGTTCTCGATTTCACCGTCGTTGACCCAGACAGTATCGAATCCGGATGAAGGAGCCAGGTACTGCTGGCGGAGAAGGCCGGAAGTATATTTGTAGTAATAGTCGGCAGTGAGTTCGAGCCTGTTCTTGAAGAAAGCCACATCGATACCGGCATCAGCCTGAGCTGTCTTTTCCCATGTGAGGTCATGGTTGGCCATACCGGCATAGGAGACATACCTGTCACCCACACCTTCACGTCCGGACTGGTAGCCGACTCCGTGAACCATCACTTCCTTTCCGGTTGCATAGTCCCAGTTATAGTCATAGCCGTAGCGCTCGAAAGTCTGATAGGGGCTGATGCCCTGGTTGCCGGACACACCGTAACTTGCACGGATTTTGAGAAGGTCGAAGAATCCCACGCTCTTGAGCCAGGGCTCGCGGTCCATCCTCCAGCTGACCGCACCGGAAGGGAAGAAGCCCCATTTGTGACCGGTAGCGAATTTGGAGGAGCCGTCGGCACGGGCTGTAAACGCAGCGAAATAGCGGCCGTCCCAGTCATAGGTCAGACGGGTGAAGGCGGAAGCGATGGCCCACTCGATGCGGTCCGTGCCAGCATACACCTTCTCGGCGGAACCGACAGTCTCGTATTTGAGGGAACTGTTGGTGAAGCCGCGGCCTGTGATGCTGGAATTCTGATCCACCCTGTTCTCCCACGAACCACCGGCCATTATGGAGAAGTTATGTTTCTTCAGAGTCTTGGCATAGGTAAGGAAGGCATCAGTCTGGACATAGTAGTATGTGGATTCGCTCACGCCGCCTTCGCCGTTGTAAGTATCACCGGCAAATGTGTACAGAGGAGGAGAGAAGTGCGCTCCCCTCGCCTGATTCATCTTTCCGTTGCCGGAAATGTCGAGGGTGAGACCGTCTATGATCTTGATGGAGAGTTTGGCGTTGAGATAAGCGTAGAGGTTCTTGTTCCAACTTCCGAGTTCCTTGTTCTTCATCACGGGATTGTCATAATCCGTGGCCTTGGTGCGGTAATATGAGCCGTCTCCGTTATAGACCGGCCACAGGGGGTTGCGTCCGTAAGAAGTGCCCTGGTTGTAGGTCCTGTCGCCTTTCACGAATCCGGCCTTACTGCTGAAAGTAAGGTGCTTGTTGATGTCGTTGTTGTAGGAAAGGTCGGCGGAAATCTTCTGATAGTCATCGTTGTACTGCATTCCCTGGCCCTTGTAGTAGCCTATTGACGCATAGTAGCGGGAAGTCTTGGAAGAACCTTCGACTCCGACATTGTAGTCCTGAGTCACGCTGGTGCGCAGTACTTCCTTTGTCCAGTCAGTGTAATACGGCCAGGCTCCGGTCTCGATTTCCTCGACTGAAGGATAATAGACGCCGTCGGAGAAAATGGTGCCCATATACGGGCCGAGGGAACCGCCGTTCTCATACTGCATGTTGGTGGTTTCGGCCATCCTGACAAGGTCGTTCTGCTTCCAGACCTTCAGCGGACGGGAGAACACTCCCACTCCGACCTTGCCCGAGAACCAGACGTCGGTGTGGTTGGTGTCGCCGTTCTTGGTCGTGATCATTATGACGCCGTTGGCACCGCGGGATCCGTAGATGGCTGTCGCGGAGGCGTCCTTGAGGACTTCGATGGACTCGATGATGTTCGGATTGACAGCCGTGAGGTTGCCGGCGTCACCGAAAGGAACTCCGTCGATGACGACAAGCGGCGCGTTGGAGCCGTTGATGGAACTCATACCGCGGACCCTGACTGTCACGGCGGACTCCGGAGAGTCGTTGGAGGAGTCGATGATGGTAAGACCGGCCACGCGGCCCTGGAGCATCTTGTCGATGGACGCACCGGAGGCTTTCACGATATTGTCGGCCTTGACCGATGCCACCGAACCGGTGAGGTCAGTCTTCTTGACTTTACCGTAACCGATGGCCACCACTTCATCCAGAAGCATGGCGTCGGTTTCAAGAGCGGCATTCACGACCGTGCGGGTGCCAGCATTGATTTCCAATTCCTTGTAGCCGAGGCAGGAGAACACGAGAGTCGAGCCCGCATCTGCCTTGATGCGGTAGCAGCCTTCGCTGTCGGTGGTCGCGCTGGTCATGGTACCCTTGACTATGACGGATACGCCCACGACAGGCTCTCCGTTGGAGTCATCGGTCACAACTCCCGCAATCTCGACACTGCTCTGGGCGGAGGCTGTGAAGCCGCAAACCAGAGTCGCCGCAAGGACTGCAATGATAGTTTTGAGAGAGATTCTCATAAGACAAAGTTTTTGATTGTTTCAGTGTTATGTGTACAAATACACAAGATGCAAATTTATACTTTGCATCGCATAAGAAATATCAAAATATTGTCCTTTTCTATGCTTCTATTGAAGTTTTCCGGATAGACAGAACGTATTTTTCCTCGAAACCTTCAAGCGGCCACAGTCCGACAGAGCCGCCGGACGGAAAAGCCTTCGAGCCGCGTGCCCGGGAGATTTCGGCCTCGAGAGCGCCGCCGGGAAGTATGGAGCCTCCCTTGAGATACAATATTCCCTCTGTCCAACGCCCCTTTACCCATGGAAGGAAATTTTCAAGTGAAGTTACCGCGCGGCTGACGACATAGTCGAATTTTTCATTTGAAGGAAGATCCTCGACCCGCGAGACAACTGTCCGGACATTGGAAATGGCGAGGGCTGAAGCCACTTCGGAAGCCACTCTGATTTTTTTCGCAATCGAATCGACAAGCACGAACTCGCAGCCGGGAAGCAGCACGGCGAGAGGTATTCCAGGGAATCCGCCCCCGGTGCCGACATCCAGAAAGCGCAGCCCCTGAAGATCGGTCTGCTGTTCGAGGAACCACCGGGCAATGCACAGGCTGTGATACACGTGACGGTGATAGAAGTCGTCGATGTCCTTGCGGGAAATCACATTTATTTTACTGTTCCATTCCTCATACAGCGGAGCCATACGCCTGAAACGGTCGAGTACATCACCTCCCAGAAGAGATTCCGGGAACTTCTCCCTCAGAAGAGATTCAAAAGCAGCGAAATCCATATCAGTCAGTTCCCTCCTCCATCTCCTTCTGGAGTATTTCCTTGGCACGGCGTATCCGTGTCTTGACAGTGTTCAGCGAAAGACCGTAGGAGAGTGCGATTTCCTCGTATTCCTTCTCTCCGACAAACCTGTCCCGGGCGATATCCCTGTACAGAGGACTGAGGCCCTCGATATGCAGAAGCAGGCTGTCATAACTTTCGGCGTGGACAATCTCCTCATCGACAGGCCTGCCGGGATCTGAAATATACACCACGGACCCCTCCCCAGTCGGAGTGTCGATGGAAGTCACCGGCATATTGTCGTTGTCCCTCTTGATCTTGCCGCAATGGTCCAGAGACGTGTTCCAGGCAATCTTGTAAAGCCATGTGGTGAAAGCGCCGAGAGACGGGTCATAAGTGTCGATTTTCATCAGAGCCTTGACAAAACTCTGCATCACGACATCCTCTATATCGCTCTCGGGTACGATTTTGGAGACATACGCCTTGACACCGTCCTTATACCTTTCGAAAAGCACAGTCGCAGCCCCCTCGTCACGTTTTGCGACAAGGATGGCAAGGTCAGCATCGGAAAGATCAGTGCGCTTGGAGCCAGTTTTTGCCATAATTACATTCTACTGTCAGTGGAACATCGAGTTGGGGGAGCACATGCTCCATTTCTTCCTTTATTATCCGGCACAGCCCTTCGACCTCATCGGGGACTGCGTCGAAAAGCAGTTCGTCGTGGATTTGCAGTACCATGCGGCTGCGAAGGCCGGCTTTCTTCATCCGGGCGTCCACCCTTACCATCGCCAGCTTTATTATATCAGCCGCAGTGCCCTGGATCGGGGCGTTGACCGCATTGCGCTGGGCGAATGCGCGCAGGTTCCCGTTGGTCGAGAAGATGGCCGGCAGGAAGCGGCGCCGTCCCAGCAGGGTAACCGCGTACCCGGTAGTGCCCACCTGGGCTATAGTATTGTCAATGTAGGCCTTGATGGACGGGAACGATGTGAAATAATCATCGATTATCTGCTGGGCTTCCCTGCGGGAAATGCGCAGTCTCTGGGCAAGGCCGAAAGCGGAAATGCCGTACATTATTCCGAAATTGGCGGTCTTCGCGACCCTGCGCTGCTCGGGGGTCACCTCTGAAACAGGTATCCCGTAAATTCTGGCGGCGGTGGCGCTATGGACATCGACACCTTCGGCAAATGCCTCGAGAAGATTGGCATCCTGGCAGAAATGTGCCATCAGGCGCAGTTCTATCTGGGAATAGTCCGCGGAAATTATGACTCCGTCCGGCATCGAAGAGATGAAAGCCTTCCGCAGTTCCCTGCCCCGTTCGGTACGGATGGGGATGTTCTGGAGGTTGGGCTTGGACGAGCTGAGACGGCCTGTGGCGGTGACATCCTGGTTGAAGGTGGTGTGTATCTTCCCGGTCCTTGGATTCACATATTGTCCGAAAGGTTCGATATATGTGGAAAGGAGTTTTGTCAGCGCCCTGTATTCCAGAATTTTGTCAACTATGGGATGGGCGTCACGGATTTCAAGAAGGGTCTCCTCATCAGTGGAATAAGTGCCCTTGTGTGTGGATTTCTTCGCTTTGGGATCGAGTTTGAGTTTGTCGAACAGAAGTTCTCCGACCTGTTTGGGAGACTTGATGTTCAGCGAGGGATCCCCGGCAAGGTCGAGAATTTCTCCCTGAAGGCGAAGGACATCTTCGCGAAGAAGGGCGGCATACTCCGCAACAGGCTGCATGTCCACCCTGACTCCGGCGGTCTCCATGTCGGAAAGCACTCTGATAAGGGGCTCCTCGATATCACGGTACAGGGGGCCGCACTGCGGGAAGGCTTTTTCCATACTCTCTTCAATGGCGGCGCCGAGTTCCAGAATGAGTGCCGCTCTCCTGAGATAATCTGTTCCGGAGGGTTCGGAAGAGGGTTCGTCGAAAAGCGAGAGTTCCACCGAGGCCTCTCCTTCCGGGGAAGATTGTTCCCACTGCATGGAGAGATATTCCCGGCACAATGTATCCGCGCTGTGGCTGGTCTCCGGATTGATAAGGTAATGCATCACAGTGCAGTCCCCGAAATATCCTTTCAGCGCGACGCCCTGCAGGCAGAGGCGTCCGGCAAGGGATTTCAGGGAAATGCCGTATTTGGCGATATTTTCATCCTCGAGAAGCGGGGCGGCCTCGGAAGGAGACATCCTGCATGCAATGATGCCTTCCGGAGTCCGGACCGCCACTGCAAGCGAGGCCACCGGTGAGAAGATGTCACTTTCCTCATCCGTCGCCGACACGGCACATTTTCCGGAAAGGAGAGCCGCATCCGAAAGAACATTCCAGGCCACGGCCTTGTATGTCACATCTTTCGAAATTTCCGGACTTTCCGGCAAAGTTCCGCCCGCGGGCAGTTTGCCGCTGAACCGGCCGTTAATGTATTTTTTCAGCGAATTGAACTCATATTCCGAGAAAAGTTCGGCTATCCTGCCTGAAAAGCCGTCCCCCGTCCAGACCATTTCCTCCAATTCCACTCCGAAAGGAACGTCGGTCTTTATTGTGACCAGATCCCGGCTGAGACCGATATGACTGCGGGCAGCCTCGAACATGGTCTGCTGCTTGGCGGATAGCTCACCTATATGTTCATAGATGGAATCCACACTGCCATATTTTCCTATGAACTTTCCTGCACCGACCTCCCCGACTCCCTGGACTCCGGGGATATTGTCGGCGCTGTCCCCCATCAAGGTAAGTATGTCTATGACCTGCGCAGGAGTGGAAATGCCGTATTTTTCGCATATCTCCTTTACTCCGAGAATTTCGGGAGGGTTGGCTCCCTTGCCCGGCTTGTACTGGAAAATGTGCGGGGCTATGACCTGGCCGTAGTCCTTGTCAGGCGTCACCATATAGACATCGAGGCCGTCACCTGCAAACTTCACGGCGGCGGAGCATATAACATCGTCCGCCTCATATCCGGGGCACATGAGCACCGGAATATTGAGGGAGGTGCATATTTCCACCAGCGGGTCGAGGGCATCTATGACAAGTTGCGGAGTTTCCTTGCGGGTTCCCTTGTATTCAGGAAACATCTTGTGCCTGAAAGTCTTGCACGGAGGGTCGAACGCCACCGCGAGATAGTCGGGGTGCTCTTTCGCGCAGAATTCCAGCAGGAACTTGGTGAATCCGAAAAGGATGGAGACATCGCGGCCCTTTCCATTGACCATAGGTCTGGAATAGAAGGCATAGTACATCCTGAAAATCAGGGAATGTCCGTCGAATATGTACAGGCGTTGGCTTGGAGTCATCACTTGAGCGAATCTGAGTAATGCCTGACGGGAAGCAGAGCCACGAGGAAGCCGACTGCCGCAACTATCGCCGATATGACAAGAATGTCAAGAGGATTGATTACCACAGGATATGCGGCAGTGATGAAGTTGCCGGGCATCTGAATGAATCCGAAATGCTGCTGGAGAAGGCAGAAGCCGACTCCAATCACCAGACCTGAGGCCAGCCCGACCAAAGACACCAGCCATCCTTCGAGAAGGAAAATCCTCCTCACGGAAGTGCCGGTGGCGCCCATCGCCTTGAGAGTGTCCACATCCTCCTTCTTGTCCAGAATCAGGAGGGACAGGCTTCCGAAGATATTGAATGCTATTATTATAAGGACAAAGACCAGAACTGCATAGACGGCAAGTTTCTCGTACCGCATCATCTTATAGACAGTGGAGTTCTGCTCGTAGCGGTCCTTGAGGACGAATCCGTCCGAAAGAGTTCCGCGCAGAGAGCGGCCGAATCTTTTCACCGCAATGGTGCCGCGCCGGGTCCCGTCCGAAGCCTTCAGATTCACCCTGAGGGCCGACACTTCCTTCGGGGAAAGTTCGGCAAGATTCCTCACTGCGGAAGCCGGAAGGATGATTGTGGCCGCATCGACTTCAGGACTGACAGTGAAGGTGTCCGCCGGGTAGGCCTTGATATATCTGAGAGACCTCTGGCTTGTCAGGGTCTTGGAATCCCGGGATGGGAAATAGAGCACCAGTTCCTGCGAGAACCGGGGATTGGCCTTGAGAGCCGATGCAAGGGCGGAGCCGAGGCGTGCAAAATATACTCCCTCCTTTTCCAATTCGTACTCATAGTCGGGCCCCACGCCTATGAGGTTCACCACCGACTGGGAATCCCCGTACACTGCAAATGCCTGCAAACGGATTACTTCGGAAATTTCCGTGTCAGCTATTTTGGGGATGCCTCCGGCACGGAAGGCCTGAGGAGCCTCGAAGAAACTTCCGGATGACGGCTGTATCTCGTAGTCCGATTCGAGCGAACCGAGATTTTCCCTCACAAGCGAGTCGAAGCCTCCGAAAATGGAAAGGATTATGACGAGTGCGGCGGTACCCACTGCCATACCGGCTGCGGATATCCAGGAAATCACATTTATCACATTATGCGATTTCTTGGCGAAAAGATACCTCCAGGCTATGCGGAAAGGCAGATTCATCGTGTACTATTTTTTCAGGAGTTCCTCAATATGTTCCACATAGTCAAGGGAGCTGTCGAGGAAGAACACCAGTTCAGGGACTATGCGGAGCTGTTTGGCGACTTTCCGGCCGAGTTCGCCGCGGAGGGCTTTCTTATTTTCCTCTATTGTCTTCATCACATCCGCCGCCTTTTCGGACGGGAAGATGCTCACATATACCCTGGCCACCGAAAGGTCCGGGCTTATCTCCACACCGCTGACTGATACCATGGCCCCGCCGAAGGCCGCCATTCCCTTGCTGCGGAGGATTTCGGCCATGTCCTTCCTGAGGGAGGAAGCGACTTTCAACTGTCTTGTGCTGGCACCTTCCATAAACTATTTGACTTTGAGTATGAAGTAATCCTTCTTGCCCTTCTGGACAAGAATGTATTTTCCATCGATGATGTCGCTTTCAGTGAGGCTGCCGGAGGGATCCGTGAATTTTTCCTTGTTGACCGAGAAGCCGTTGCCCTGAATCATCTTGCGGGCCTCACCCTTTGAAGGGAACACCTGAGTATTGACTGCGAGGGCGTCGAGAATCGGCATGGGAAGGGCGCTGCGCTCGATTTCGAATGTAGGAACCCCGTCGAACACAGCGAGGAAAGTCTTCTCGTCGAGCGAGCGGAGATCGTCCGCCGTGGCTTTTCCAAAGAGCATCTGGGAAGCCTTCACGGCATTGTCATATTCCTTTTCTCCGTGGACCATGACGGTGACTTCCCTTGCGAGCAGTTTCTGGAGTTCCCTGCGCTCGGGACATTCCCTGTGCTGATTGATGGCTGTTTCAATAGTCTGGCGGTCGAGAAGAGTGAAAATCTTGATGTATTTCTCGGCGTCGGAGTCGCTCACATTGAGCCAGAACTGATAGAACTGGTAGGGAGTGGTGCGCTCGGGGTCGAGCCAGATATTGCCTTTCTCGGTCTTTCCGAATTTGCCGCCGTCGGCTTTGGTGATAAGCGGGCAGGTCAGCGCATAGGCCTGACCGCCGCAAGTCCGGCGGATACGTTCCGTGCCGGTGGTGATGTTGCCCCACTGGTCAGCGCCGCCGAGCTGGAGTTTCACTCCGTGATGCTCGTAGAGATAGAGGAAGTCATAGCCCTGGAGAAGCTGGTATGTGAATTCGGTGAAGGACATGCCTTCGCGGGACTCTGTGCTCAGACGCTTCTTCACGGAGTCCTTCGCCATCATGTAGTTGACAGTGATGAGTTTGCCTATGTCACGTGTGAAATCGATGAAGGTGTAGTTCTTCATCCAGTCGTAGTTGTTCACAAGTTCGGCCTTGTTGGGAGCGTCCGATGTGAAATCGAGGAAGCGGCCGAGCTGCTTCTGGATGCACTCCACATTGTGTGCGAGTGTCTTCTCGTCGAGCAGATTCCTCTCCTGACTTTTCATGGACGGGTCGCCGATCATCCCGGTAGCGCCTCCCACAAGGGCGTACGGCTTATTGCCGCAAGCCTGGAAGTGCTTGAGTATCATGATACTCACAAGGTGTCCTATGTGAAGTGAATCTCCGGTGGGATCGATTCCGACATAAGCGGATACCGGCCCCTTGGCCATTTCTTCTTCTGTTCCGGGCATAATGTCGTGAATCATGCCCCTCCATTTCAACTCTTCTACAAAATTCTTCATATTTTATTTGCTTTTATTGTCTCTTCTTGTGCAAGAAAGCAAATATAAATATTTTTTCCGTATTACGGTCTTTTCAGGAATTTTTGCTCAAATTTTAATGGGAATGGAGGGATAGGTTTACCAAAATTGCGTTTTTTGATTAACTTTGCAAGATTTGTGTTCACATATCCCTACGACTATAAGACGAAAATTAACGATATAAAACGATTACAAAATGTCAAGACAAGGACAGCCTATCTATGTATCTCCCCATGTGAATACAATAAAACTCATGGCTGATTCAATCATCTGCCAGAGTGGAGGAAACGAGAGTATGAAGGAAGTATTTTACGGGGACGGAGGATTTGAAGAGGAGTTGTAGGCATCAATGAAGCAGAATAAAATGAAAAAGACTTCAATTATATTTGCAATTCTCGCGGCAATGATTTCCGCCGTGTCCTGCCAGAAGGAAAACGGTTCCGATACCGGGAAATACACTCCTATGACCTTCTATGCGGAGTCAAAAGGGATTAATACGACATCCTCAAAGGCGGAGATGGCATACAGATATGATATCTTTTGGCAGGAGAATGATGAAATCCTTGTGAAGAACGCTTCGGAAAGTGCGGTTTTCAAGCTCGTAAGCGAGCCGGGGACTACAAAGGGGACATTCCACTGTGAGAATTCACCATTCAAGGCCGGTGACGAAGTGGAGGCCTACTATCCGCAGTCAATCGACAACAGAACAGGTCTCTATTGGCCGGACACTCTGTCCAACAATCAGGTCTCCCCTATGTATTGTAAGAAGACGCTTTCGTCAAATGAGAATGAGACTTTCAATTTCACCAGCCTCGGCTCCGTTATTCAGTTAGTGTTCAACACCACCCAGGATGACATCACTCTCAGGTTCATCGATATCAGGGACACCAGCAAGACGATGAGC
>JAKSKQ010000090.1 GCA_024401675.1 Bacteroidales bacterium
CTTGCCGGAGTCTATGTTACGGAGTCGGGAACAGGAAATTATGCTATGACCGGGCTCGAGGGTGAGTATACTATCACTGCTGCTCCTGACGCGACACTCGAGTTCTCAATGCTCGGTTTCCAGCCCTGCTCTGTCAAGCTTTCCGGTCAGTCCGTCGTAAATGTTGTCCTTCAAGATGTTGTGAACGAACTTGAAGAAGTTGTTGTCGTCGGTTATGGTGTGCAGCGCAAGGAAAGTGTGGTTGGTGCTATTTCGCAGGTTGACGGCAACACTCTGGTTGATTCCGGCAATTCGAACATCACTAACGCTCTTGCGGGAAAGTTGTCAGGTGTCACGACGATACAGTCTTCCGGTCAGCCTGGTCAGAGTGATGCGGAAATTGTAATACGCGGTGTCTCAAGTTTCGGAAGCAACGCTCCGCTTGTGTTGGTTGACGGTGTCGAGCGGGATTTTTCGTCTGTAGACCCTAACGAGGTACAGAATATTTCTGTTCTTAAGGACGCCTCGGCCACGGCCGTTTTCGGCGCAAAAGGTGCGAATGGCGTCATTATTGTGACGACAAAGTCCGGTTCGGAGGGAAAACCGAAGATGTCTGTTTCCTTCCAGCAGGGATTCTCAGATCCTATAAATACGCCTTCGCATATCGATTCCTATACTACTATGTCCTTGATGAACGTTGCGAAGATGAATGACCAGTTGTTCAGCAGTCTCACTTCTGCAAAGGAACTCCAGGAATACAGGAATCCGTCCACGAAGTTGAATTCGCTCATTTATCCGGACGTTGACTGGTTCAAGGAGATGACCAGAGCGTTCGCCCCATCGACTACGGCAAGTTTCTCCATCACCGGAGGCACCGAGAAGGTGAAATACTATGCTATGGTCGGCTACAACAGCGAGGGTTCAATATTTAAAGGTCTCAAGGACGACAAACTCAAATCCAACTACACCTACAACCGCTTCAACTTCCGCACTAACGTGGATTTCAACTTCACGAAGAGCACGAAACTTCAGTTCAAGTTGGGGGGCTCTGTGGGAATCAAGAGCCAGCCCACCATTCAGGGGTCCGACGATGCGATGTGGATGTATATTTTCGGGTCCTCCACGGCCAAGTATCCGATGTACTATCCTTCCTGGGTGCTTGATCTTGTGCCTGACCCCAATTATCCTGACGCAAAGGGAAGTGACCGCCTCATCAGTGAGGCTGACCAGTCTTCCAGGAATCCGTATTACCAGATGATGCGCGGTCAGTTCAGCCAGACGACTTCCGTGAAGCTCTTCACTGACCTGGTGTTCACGCAAGGGCTCGATTTTATAACCGAAGGTCTTTCTTTCCAGGCGAAGGTTTCTCTGAGCACATACTACAACTACCTGACGCTAAGTACAGACTATTCGCGACCTACTTGGTATCTCGATCTCAATGCCATTGGGACGGAAAGCAACCCGTGGAGACTTTCCAATGACGACGGTTACATATTCGTGGACAGCCCGATGTACACCACTGCGGGGAATACGCTTCAAAGCGGTTTCTACACAGATCTCTATTACGATTTTTCAATCAACTACGCCAGGACATTCGGCAACCACAGTGTCACGGCGCTGTTCCTTTTCAACCGTCAGGAACAGGACAAGGGCACGGACTTCCCGTACTACAATGAAGCTCTCGTCGCTCGTGCGACATATGACTACAAGCACAAGTATCTGGTTGAATTCAATATGGGTTACACTGGTTCCGAACGTTTCGCTCCCCAAAGCAGGTTCGGTTTCTTCCCGTCCGGTGCTGTCGGATGGGTCGTGTCTGAGGAACCGTTCTTCCAGTGTCTGAAACCGTGGTTCAGCAAATTTAAGCTTCGTTATTCAGAGGGTTTGGTCGGCAGTGACTACGCCGCACACCGCTGGCTCTATATCAGCCAGTATTCTACAACGTCGGACGGCTATATCCAGGAAGATACAGCGGCCAACACCGCTGCTCAGTGGGAACAGGCTCTCAAGAGGGACCTCGGTGTTGAACTCGGTTTCTTCAACGGAGACCTAAGACTCAACGTCGATCTCTTCAACGAGCATCGCACGAAAATGCTGATTTCGGTCAACAACAATACTCCAATATGGGTCGGAAACACATCCAAGGAACTTAATAAGGGTGAAATCAAGAAGCATGGGTTCGAGATTGACGCCAGTTATTCCCGGATGATCGGAAAGGATTGGAGAATCTACGTTGGCGGGAACTTTTCTGCCAGCGAGAACCGCATACTCTACTATGATGACGCACCCTACGCCTTGTCATACCAGCGAAAGATCGGATCCGCAATCGGAGCGCAGAATTACGGCTTGTACACCACTGACGGGCAGTATCTGAATTCCGTAGATGATATACACAGCAGTATCCTGCCAGTGGGTATGTCGAGCGTTATTGCCGGAGACTACGGATACCTGGATTACAATTCTGACGGCAAGATAGACAACAACGACCTTGCAAGGATGGAAGGCTCGCTTTATCCTCCGATATCCTATGCCTTCAATTTTGGTTTTTCCTGGAGGAAACTAGATTTCAAGATGCTATTCAGCGGGAATGCCGGCAAGTACTCTGTTTTTGACTGCATATATGAATGGGAGTTCTATAAAGGCAATTACGAACTCCACAAAGCATCCCTTGACTACTGGACTCCTTCCAATCAGACAGCATCACATCCGTCTCTCCATTATTCCTCTCTGACACTTGCCAACCTTGGCTGGTCCGGATCTTCCGAAAGCAGTTCCACCACTGCCGGCTATACTGCCAAGATAATGGGTGCCAGCTGGCGCAAATCCGATTTCCTCCGCCTGAAGGAACTTTCACTTTCCTACACGTTTGACGGCCCGCGATTTAAGAAGTCGCTCGGATGTGATTCGATGCAGCTTTACTTCATCGCCAACAATCTTCTCACGTTCACGGACCTTATTGAAGGGGATCCGGAATTCAAATATCTCATCTGGGGCGCCTATCCGATGATGCGCACCTTCAAACTTGGTTTCAGATTAAACTTCTAGGCAATGAAAAGATTTATCGCAATACTGCTCGTCTGCCTGCCGTTGACAGGTTGCCTGAACAAATATCTGGATCGGTCTCCGGATTCCGGGCTCACCGAGGAGGAGGTTTTTACAAAGTATGAGAACTTCCAGAAGTTTTTCTACAATGTTTACTACGGCACCTATAGCATAAAGTGCCACTACCCCCTGATATGGACCGGCAACATAAACAAACTTTCGCTTGAGGCACTCACCGATATGTGCGACATGGCCCGCTACCAGCTTTCCCAGCCGGCAAAGATGGGTCAGCCGTCTGAAGTTGTGTTCCAGACCGTTGGGTATAATACCAGCTGGTATCTTGGCAAGGTAGAAAACACCTGGAGGTGCCTGCGAATCTGCAACAAGGTCATTGAGAATATCGGGATGCTCCAGGCTGAGGAGTATCAGAAGGAAGATTTCCTCGCACAGGCATATTTCGTCCGTGCATTCTGCCATCTTGAGATATTCCGCATTTACGGTGCCGTTCCTTACATCGATAAAGTACTCGGACCGAATGATGAGTGGGACCTTCCTTCGACCGATGATCACGAATACCTTCTTCGCACTGCCGCTGATTTCCAAACGGCCGCCGATCATTTCAAGATCGCAGGCCTGATGCGTCGTGACCCGGTCAGCGGTGCAGGAACTCTCGATGACGTGCACCAGGACCTCCCGAACGGCGTGGCTGCGCTTGCCATGAAAGGTCGCGCCCTCCTTTATGATGCCAGCCCCTTGTCGAACCCCACTGGAGACAAGTCGAGATGGGAGGCTGCGGCGAAAGCAAATTGGGCCGCTCTCGAGGCCGCTCTGGCAAACGGATATTCTCTGCTGGAAATGTCCAGGTTCACCGACAACTTCTACGGAGTCCGCTACACTAATGAGCAGTTATGGGCCTACAACAACGGTTCTGACTACCATTACAAGAATAATATTTTCGCTTGCACCTTGAACAAGTTTTTCTCCTCTGATTCTTATGCATCCGGCAACTGTCCGACGCAGAATTTCGTGGACAAGTTCGAGACTGCCGGAGGCTGGCCGCTCAATACCGAGGAGGAACGCACCGCTGCCACAGCGGCAGGAGAGTACAACGAACAGAACCCTTATGTCAACCGTGACCCCCGTTTCAATGCGACGGTCATATACAATCAGAAGGAGCTCAAGGGATATGGACCTGCCCCGATCTACAACAATCAGGACGGCAGTATTCCGGTCGGCTCAATGATAAAGAAGACCGCTGGTTACAGTGACGGTGTATCTGAGACCTATTACTATGAGAACAAGCGTCTGGGACCCCTTTCCGAGAAAGGTGAACAGCGTGTGATAATCACCGACCCCATAATCCGGCTTGCGGAGGTTTATCTGAACTATGCCGAAGCCGCCAACGAAGCGTTCGGTCCGTCGACTGTTCCGGACGGCGCCGGGATGACGGCTCTTCAGGCGCTTCAGGTCGTGCGGAGTCGCGCCGGTCTTCCTCAGCCTCAGCCTCAGTTCACAGGCAGCACTGAGG
>JAKSKQ010000091.1 GCA_024401675.1 Bacteroidales bacterium
GTAGTGGGACTCGTATCCGGAGAGATCTGCGAAACACTCATCAACCGAGTACTGCTCCACCCTCTCCACTGACTGCTTTATAATACCGGCGACCCGTTCTGACATTGCCGCATAGAGCATCATATTGGTCGAGAAGACAGCAACGTCATATCGGACTATTATGTCCTTGACTTTGAAGATGGGGTCTCCCCTATGCAGCCCGATGGCCTTTGCCTCAGGCGTGAGGGCCACGATGATGCCGTCGTTGCTGGAAAGAACGACAACCGGCTTCCCCCTCAGACCGGGATGGAAGACCTTCTCCACACTCGCGAAGAAGCTGTTGGCATCGACTAGGGCCCACATTGTTCTAGTCCCTTGCTTTGTGAATGATATAAGTGACCGTTCCCCAGATGCTGAAATCGTCCTCCTTCTTTACTTGGAAGCGGGGATAATCCGGATTGGCGGGAACAAGCCATCCGCGCCCGTCCTCTTCCACGAAATGCTCCAGGGTATACTCCCCGTTCAGCTCACAGACTGCTATCTCCTTTGGTGTGGGATTGCGATTGCTCTTGTCCACGATCACGATATCCCCGGAAAGGATTCCTGCATCGATCATCGAGTCCCCCACTACGCGAATCAGATACGAGGACTCCGGATGAGGACATAGAAGACGCAGCATGTCTATATCCTGGCTCTTCTCGTCATTGTCAAGCGGCACCGGGAATCCTGCCACAACCCTGACATCGAAAGACGGAACTTTGAGTCCGCGTGTCCTGGATGCAGGCACAGCCTGCCCCAGGCGCGAAAAGTCAGGTTCTCTGCGTTCAAGAGCCTTTTCTATGCTGTCTTTTATGAAAGCCGTCCGGTCTTTCTGGGCATCAAGTACTCTCGCCACCTCTCCTCCTGCGCGGAAGGTGTACAACTTTGCATCCCCCTTGGGGCGACCGGCGCCGGGTCTGCGTCCGCCGCGACCTGATTTGATATCTTTTCCCATATCTGCACTCTTGCTTGTGAGTGCAAATATAAGAATTATTCTGATAAGTGTATTACGTTATTCAAATTATCGGACTCGAAGCCAAGCCCGGAACACAGTCCGGAATAGGTAACTATTCCAGCGGACGGATGAGAACTTCTGTCACATCTTTCAAGGACTCCTGAAGTGCGTCAATGTCCGTAGGGATGTCGGTTCCTCCGTAGTGGTAAGGAATGAATACCTTGGGGCTGACAGCCTTCACAACATTCGCACACTGCTCGACAGTCATCGTGTAGGGTTTGTTGCAGCAGACAAAGGCGATGTCGATGTCCCGGATGGCAAGAACATCCTCATTGTCCTCAGTGTCACCTGATACATATATGCGCTTACCGGCAATGGTGATGATATAGCCGGCATCGCCTCTCTCTTTCGGATGGAAGGCCAGTTGCTCGGGGCTGATGTTGTATGCAGGCACGGCTTCGATAGAAATCTTATCGAACGGCTCGATGGAAGTACCGACATCCAGCTTTGTATATCCGTCAGAGCAACCCGCAAGAACCTTCACTGCATTGGTGTCAAGATGGTCGTAATGGTCATGGGTTATAAGAATCAGGTCTGCCTTAGGCTCGCCGGCCCAGTCGATGTTTTCCCCTACCGGATCCACATAGATATGCTTTCCAAGGGCCTCGATGCCGATGGATGCATGGCCGTAGTATGTGAAAGTGATGGAGGTGCCGTCTTCAGCCTTGAAAGTGTCTTGAGCATACTTGGATGCTTCTTTTGAGTTGCATGAAATAAGTGTGAGTGTTGCCATTGCAGCAAGGATAGTTTTGTTTGACATATTTATTTTATTTGATTTGATTTTTCTTCATTGAGCGGAATGCAGGTGTTCAGACAGTTCCTCCTCTGTGATTTTGTATATCTTGGGCGTCCGGGCCCGTGGGAAGCGGTTGAAAAAGGGGTCGGTGCTGCTGTACCATTGCATTCCGGTAATCTTGTAGTACTTCGGAAGAAGCCTGTGCAGTTCGGAAATCTTAGTTGAAGCGCAGACTGTAATCCCCTTTTTCCCATCCGGGAAAGTTGACACGCACAGGTAATTGTTCCTGACCCGTTCACGGCCATCCCTCAAAAGGTTCTGTCCCGGCCCGGTGTGATGACGCACGGTAATGTGACGGCCGTATTTCTGATTGATAGCCGTCATTATCCGCCTGAAGGTCTCTCCATGGGCCGAAGAGTCCCTGAGGTTACGGTAGGCAATGTAATAGTGTATCATCTCGTGGATGACCACATCCTCCAGTTCCTCCTCTGACAGGTCAAAACCTGTGCTTATCTTCAGCCGGAAGTCATAATGCGAGGAAATGATGCCGAAAAAATCCCTTCTGGACTTGTACTCCATCTTGCCCAGAAAAGTCCCCGCCTTTGTCAGTACAACAGGTACTGCAGGCAGGGCATTCTCGAAACACAAGGCATTGAAGTGCTCGAATGTCTTCTGTATGAACGGAATGGAGGCAATCATCTTCCTTAGGGATACAATTTACTTCACGAATTGGAATGTATTTGAGTCAAACAGACCTTTGTCCGTGAGTTTCAATTTGGGAATCACTGGCAATGCCATGAAGGCCAGGGTGATGAAGGGAGCATTGAACATGCATCCGCTCTGACGGACAATCCTTTCCAGTTTCAGATTGATGTCTGAAAGTTCATCCCCGGAAAGGTCGGACATGATGCCGCCTATCGGAAGCGGCAGAGTGGCGGTTTCATTTCCATCCGTGGCCGCGATACCGCCTCGCATGGAAATTACACGATTTATCATATCCACAATCATATCATCATCCGAGCCGACAGCTATAATGTTATGGCAATCATGCGCTATTGTCTGGGCGACAGCTCCATGTGAGATTTCAAATCCACGGATATAGGCAACCTGAGGCCGTGCACCGGGAACATAACGGTTGTAAGTGACCAACTTCTGGCTGTGGGAATCCTTAGGCCCGGAATACCAGTCTGTAAGGAGAGAACCGTCGGTCGCGACAATCTGGGGAATCACAGACTTCCCGTCATTCGGATAAGCGATGTCTCCGGCAGTGATTGCCGACGCCTCGCAGCGGCTGTGCCAGGGCAGCAACTTGAAAGTCCCGCTTTTCTCATCGCCGGAACAAACTCCGTGAATGTATGTTGCAATGACCTTGAAGTCCGGGGTAAGATCACTTATGGCGATGAAATCGGCGCTGTCGCCTTTCCGGAGAAGCCCGCTCTTCAGAGCGTAGTGCCTGACAGGATTGAGACAGGCAATCCTCAGTACATCCATGACTGGATAACCGTCTCCAAGTGCTCGCCTTACTATCTTGTCGATATGGCCCTTTACCAGATCAGTGGGATGGGAATCATCAGTGCAGAACATCAGCATATCCGGACATTCGGCGATAAGAGGAGACAAAGCCTCATAATTCTTTGCCGCCGACCCCTCACGAATAAGTACCTTCATTCCCGATGCGACAGCATCCCGTGCCTCTTCATATCGAGTGCACTCATGATCAGTGGAAATGCCCGCAGAGGCATATCGGCGTCGTCCCTCGCCTACCAGACCCGGAGCATGACCGTCCACAGGCTTGCCCACCCGCCTGGCAGCTTCGATTTTAGCCATCACAGAGGCATCGCCGCCCAGCACGCCCGGATAATTCATCATCTCGGAAAGCATTGCAATATCCTCGCGCTCAAGCAAAGAAGCGACAGCCTTGCTGTCAAGCACCTCAGCGCTTGTCTCCACATCCGCAGAACAACTTGGCACGCAACTCGGTGCACCGAATCCGAAATGGAAATCGGTTTCCCGGGCATTGTCAAGCATAAGGATGACACCGGAGGCCCCCAGAACATTGGCAATCTCATGCGGGTCGCAGACAGCACCTACAGTACCATGCCGCCTGGCAATTCTTGCGAACTCAGCCGGAAGCATCATGGAACTTTCGACATGGACATGGGAATCTATGAAACCGGGCAGGTAGTATGGGGCGTCATCAGGGACTTTGTGCGGAGAAATATCGGCAATAATGCCGTCTTTCACAACTATTTCCGCATCAGTGACAGTACCGCTGAGAAGATTGACTACATGTCCGGCACAGGAGGTGATGGATGGGACGGAGGAATTCGATTTCATATATGGACTATGGGCTGTTCCGATTCCGCAAATTTAAGCAATTTACATATATCATGTGCAAGGATACAT
>JAKSKQ010000092.1 GCA_024401675.1 Bacteroidales bacterium
AAGTTAGAAAAAATTCGTATATTTGTAGTGAATTGTCTTTATTAAAACGGAACCTATGTCTGATATCAAGCGAGTTCTCTATGTAAGCTCGGAAATGTGTCCCTACACTCCCCAGACGCCTCAGGCGGTAATTGCCCGCAATCTCTCACAGGGCATTCAGGAGAGAAAGAAGGAAATACGCTCGTTCATGCCCCGCTATGGCAGTGTCAACGAGCGCAAACACCAGTTGCACGAGGTTATCCGACTATTTGGAATCAATGTGACCATAGGCGACCAGGACCGCCCTCTTGTGATCAAGGTGGCGTCCATTCCCTCTGCGAGAATGCAGGTCTATTTCATAGACAATGAAGATTATTTCCACAGGAAACCCCTCTATAGGGATGCGGACGGGAAGTTCTTTGAAGACAATGCGGAAAGGGCCGTGTTCTTTGTCCGGGGCGTACTCGAGACGGTGAAGAAGCTCCGTTGGGCTCCGGATATCATCCATTGCAGCGGATGGATGTCTCATGTCCTTCCCCTTTACCTGAAGAAAGTTTATGCCGAGGATCCGATTTTTTCCTCAAGCAAGGTCGTGCTGTCTCTTTATGACGATATTCCTTCCGAGACCTTCCAGCCTGACTTCGAAGGCAAGATTCTTTACGGCGGCCTTACACGCGAGGATATTCTCCTCCCGAAGGGCTCCACTGGCGCGGATCTTGCAAAACTGGCCATCCGTTACAGCGACGGTGTGATAATGGGCTCTGAAAACATTCCCGGACAGTTCGCCGATTATTGCGCATCCTGCAAGGTACCCGTCCTTCCGTGGGACGGCAAGTCCCTTGAAAGTGGAGAATATGTCGCCCGGTATGACGATTTCTACGAGAGTGTTCAGAAGTGATGAAGTTCAGTAAACTCATATTGTCCGGAGCCCTGGTGTCAGGGCTCGTTTTATCTTCCTGTGTGAAGGTCAGCACCTCGCTCGGGCAGAATTTCCGTCCTTTCGCGCAGCAGTATGAAGTGTTTGCTGCGACAAAGCCCATAGAGCGGATGCAGGCGAGGCCTCTGGAGAACCTGTCGGCGTACAACCAGTACAGAATCACGGTCGGTGCCATCAACGACGGGGTGGCTTCCGCGCGCCGCAGCAGCGCCTTCACCCTTGTTCCTTGCTACAAGAAACTTTATTTCGGCAAGAATCCGCGGATCAAATCGATGATGATAGACCTTGTGAAGGATACCCTCAATGTAATCGACGAGTCCCAGAAAAGCATAATCCAGAACATTCATGTCTATTCCCTCAAGGATGCCGGTGTGGTGCTCGACTCCAGTTATGTCTATACCAACCAGCTCTCGGATGACGATATCCTGTCCGCCTGCTCCCGCGAAATCACCAAGGGCACTCCGACCTATTCCGGTGAGAGGACTCTGGACTTCCTCTTTTCCGATGAATTCGCCGGGGAGTTCCTCCAGGGGCTGCTGGACAAGTCGGCCAAGCACGATTCGGGATATGTCTGCACTGTGGATTCCCTGGATGTCTTCACCCGGGAATTCCCCGGAATCTACCTGATGGGGGAGGAATCTCTTTTCAAGGGCGGCCGCATCAACATGTTCATGACTTCGCCCACATATTCCCAGGACAATTACCTCGACGGAAGTTTCTGCCGTCTGGCCATTACCGCGGACTTCGGCGAGCGCAAGGATGTCGATACAAGTTACATGTTCCTCTTCGGCGCCCGCGAAATCGTGTCCGAGACTTCGAATGGCAAGACCAACCATTATGCCTTCAATGTGTCCGAGGAACACACCATAGTTCCGGAGGGTGACGGCACTTATTTCAGGATTCAGGGCGGAATGGGCGACAAACCCGTGATTTCCGGCAGGGAGCTGAGGAATCTGATGATGGAGATGTTCGATGAGGCCGGAATCGACAGCACATACAGTGACGAGGTTATCATCAACAAGGCCACCGTCAACATGCCGTTCGATTTCCCGGAGGATTACAATGAGATAAACATGTACCCGGACTATCTGTCCGCGACCTGCAAGTTCCCGGCCTATTTCACGGTCGAAGGCAAGGATACGACAGTGTACTACACTTACATCAATCTGGCGGATGCCAATGTCGCAGAGGAGAATCACGGCGATATCAACAGGTCCACCTGCTCGTATAATCCAGACTTCACCTTCCATGCCCAGAAACTCCTCCAGCTTTCCCGCGAGGATGCTGCCGACGATTCCAAGATCAGGAATTATGACCTGTGGTTCATGATTCAGGCCAACGAATTGATAACCACCTACAATCTTGCCTCGACTTCGCAGTCCGATTACCTGAATCAGCTCTACTACGCCTCATATCTCAATCAGATGTATGGCGGTTATGGGGGCTATGGCGGGTACGGCTATGGCGGAATGGGCGGATACGGAAGTTATGGCTATGACTATAACAACTACTACAACATGATGTATTACAGCAGCATGTTGCAGCAAGCCAGCACGACTTCCTCGTCAACTTCCAATGAGGTGATGTTGGACCGCGACCGTTTCTACCGCGGTACGCTTCTCGGACCCAAGGCTGACGGAGACCGCCATCCGAGTCTGTCCGTCACTTTCAGCGTCCCCGCTGATATACTCAAGAAATAACAAAGACTTTATCCGCGCGGCGGAGTTTTCCGCCCGCATCCGCAAGAAGTTCCCTGTCTATGGGCACCGAACACAACGAGCCTTTCGGGGCCTCGTCCGTGGGAAGCAGATCCACCCGGATTTCCTTTACGGTGGTCTCGATGACACCGGTATTGGGACCAATGATGGTGATGGAGTCTCCGACTTTCAGGCTTTCACACTCCACATGGAACTCGGCTACCCCCAGTTTATCGAACCAGTTTGTGACCTTCGCCACATAAGTCTTGCGGCGGGTGGCCTGGCTTCCGTAGGCCTTGCTCCACTCTCCGAGCCTTGCTCCCTGATAATAGCCGTCCCAGAAGCCGCGGTTGAACACTTCGGCGAGGGATGCCTTCAGCCCGGCCTTCAACTCGTCGGTATAAGTTCCGTCACATACGGCCTGTGCCGCCCTGCTGTAGCACTCTGCGGTGCGTTTCACATATTCCGCACTGCGGGCGCGGCCTTCGATCTTGAACACGGTGACTCCGGCCTCTATGATGCGGTCCATGAATTCCACGGTGCACAGGTCCTTCGGAGACATTATATATTTATTGTCAATCAGAAGCTGGTTTCCGGTCTCGAGATCGGTGACTTCATATCCACGGCGGCAAATCTGGTAGCAGGAACCGCGGTTGGCGCTGGCACCGTACTCGTGGAGGCTCAGGTAACATTTGCCGGAAACGGCCATGCAGAGGGCTCCGTGCGCGAACATCTCAATCCGCACCTGCTTCCCTCCGGGGCCGCAGATATTATCCCGGACAATAGTGTCGTGGATTTCCTTCACCTGTTCCAGAGTGAGTTCCCGGGCCAGTACGATTACATCCGCCCACTGGGCGTAGAACCGCAGGGCTTCGGCATTGGAGATGCTGAGTTGTGTGCTGATGTGCACTTCGATTCCAAGGCTTCTTGCATAAGTTATTGCAGCGACATCAGAGGCGATGACTGCTGTAACCGATGCCTTCCGAGCCTTTTCCAGTGTCTCCCGCATGGCAGGGAGGTCCTCAGGGTAAAGGGATATGTTGAGGGTCAGATAGGACTTCACCCCGGCCTCGCGGCAGATGCGGCAGACTTCCTCAAGGTCGTCGGCGCCGAAATTATTGGCTGAGTGTGAACGCATATTGAGGTGTCCCACACCGAAATACACAGAATCGGCACCGCCCTGGATGGCAGCCCTCAGGCACTCGAAATTGCCCGCAGGGGCCATTATTTCCAAGTCACTTCTTACCATTTGATTAAATTTTTCGTAAAAATACTTCAAAAAATTTGCACAATCAAAAAATCCTCCATATCTTTGCAGTCCTGTTTGAAGGAAGGGAGCTTAGCTCAGTCGGTTCAGAGCGTCTGCCCTACAAGCAGAGGGTCGGGGGTTCGAGTCCCTCAGCTCCCACAAAAAAAGAAGCGATTTCTCGCTTCTTTTTTTTGTGGGAGCCAAAGCTCCTTTATTCTTTTTGTGTGCGGTACCCTTTTACAAACCGATTTTCTGCAGGTATCTCAGGAGTTCGACGGTGTTGCCGACTCCC
>JAKSKQ010000093.1 GCA_024401675.1 Bacteroidales bacterium
CCGCCGATTCGGATTTCAAGGCTATGAAATCCACGTCCCCGCATTCGCGCAATGAGGGATCGGGATAGTTGTCCGCGAGGGTTTCGCCCTTCAGCAGCAGCATCCTGAGACCATGCTGCTCGAGCAGTTCCCTGAACTTTTCTGTCACATTATGCCTGTGACCGAATCCCTGCTGAAGCCCCAGCGCCGAAACGTCCCACCGCAGCATCAGTTCGAACGGAGGCTGCTGCGTCTTAGGCAGTTTCTTCACCGCCTCATAGCAGATGGCGCTCACGCCGTTCACTCCGGCATCTTCGAATACCTTCTGCCAGTTAATGCAAGCGGGGATGGCTTCTTCTGTTCCGAAGACAGCCATCCTCACAAGTTTACATATTATCTGAAGCTCTTTCATAACGTGCGGTCTGCGCTGAAAAATCAGTCCTCCAGAGCCCCGCAGGTGCGGAGGGTTTCAATCAGCGTTGAAACGTCCTTCTCGACCGTCGCGCGGTCGGCCTCATAATGCCCGCAGACGGCGTCCACGGCATCTTCCAAGGAGAATTCCCGACCTTCAAAAGACTTGAGCATCCAGTACGCCGAGCCGCTGAGGGTAATAGCACGAAGAGTTCCGGAGGCTGTCCTGAGGGACGCATCCGTGACTCGATCCGGCATCAGGACACCCTTGCCGCCGACTTCACGAAGGACATATCTGTCACTTAGTTTCATAATTTCTGAAAGGCACCCCGCGCCGCCCCGGGGGCGGCGCGAAAGGCTTTTGAGTATTGCAAGCAAACTCAGGCATCGCCTCGGCATAGCTCAAGCAAGCTTGGCTCTGCTCTCGGCTCGCACCGAGTTTTCAAGTGGTCAACTTCCCTGTGATCTTCGATCTTGGGGAAGTTGTAATATATTATTAATCTGAGAGCGGACGCACGGAAAAGCCGTAGCAACGGTAGTTGGTGCTCCAAGGAAGGATACCGCTGGCGAAGCTCGCGCAAAACGCGTGGTACGGATAGGACGGGCTGAGAGAACTTGACCAATAGCGGCCGCGGGAACCCGCATTGTAGAGACTGGCATTGAAGCCGCCGCCCGTAGTAGGAAAAAACAACAGAGCGTTGGACTTGTCGGCTGACAAAGCCTCGCCCTTCTTTGTAACGTAATATCCCTTGTCTGTAGTGTCCAAAGTCCATTTGGTCGCATTGTACATTGCCATGAACTCTGCATTTGTAGGCATACGCCAGGTGCCGCCCCAATTGACGGTAGCGGCATCATCCTCCGGGTCGAGGACAAGTTTGTTGTCAGGGTCGTCCGTTCCGGACCAATATGATGATTCGGCCGTAGGAATGTACTTCGTCCAACCGGTTGATGAACTGCTACCGGTGTGGTACGGAGCGTGCTCCCAATCGAAACTGAAACCAGCTGTCGTGAAACTCTGCGTCTTGACATACAGATAGTCACTGGCAACAGTCGTCTTTGCTGATGAAAGGGTATAAGAATATGAATCAACTCCGCTCGCGGATACCCATTGGTCGTTTTTCCGGACATATCCCTCCGTACCGGCCCAGGCGAAATACCAGCCGTAATCAGACTGGCTGCTGGCACCGACGTTCCATTTCGCCCACTTCTTGGTCGAAAGGTTTGTTCCGTCATACTTGGCTTCTATTTCGACATAGTCTATGTTTTTCTTCTCTGCGGCCAGACTTGGTATCGTCATTGTCTCGGGCACTCTGGCTTGCAAAGCGACTGAGACCTTGGCGATCTTTGCTCCGGCGGGAACGGCGATGAAGACGGGACTGCTGAGCGTTCCGTTTGCGTCAGTGGTGGTGATTCCGCTGAGAGTGGCGGTGCTGATGGTATCACTTGTGTTAGTCGTTGCTGTGAGCGCAAGAGCGCTGCCGCTGAGGGCCACTGTGGCGGCGGAGAGGTTCTCGCCCCAAATGGTTACCTTCGTGATTATAGAGCCTGATGGCACACCATTCACTGCGCTGATGCCGATGATGGCGCCGGCGTTGGTGAAGGCGAAGTTGCAGGCTCCGTCCTCAACGGTGCCGTCTGCGAGCATCACTGCAGGCATCGTCTTGTCGCCTGCCTGGGCGGTGTAGTCGATGGCAAGGGTCTTGGAACTGATGCCAGAAGCCTGTGCACCACTCTTGTAAATAAGGTGCAGCGCGCCGTCTGGGACGGTTCCGTTGAGAGTCGCGGTCTCGGCAGAGACTGAGGCTACTGTAAGTGTATAGGTGTTTCCTGCATCGTCGAAGCCAATAATCTTATCTCCGATTTCCCAGGCCGGCTGGAGGTCCAGGTCTGTCGTCTCTGTGTAGCTGACCTTCGTCTGGACGATGGTTGCGGTGAGCTTACCTTCAACCTGACTGTTTGAATCCTTATCGGCCGGTGTATTCTCCTTCTGGCAGGAGACAGCGAGAGCTGCCGCCGCTGCGATAAATGTAATGATTTTCTTCATTTCTCTTTCCTCCATTCTTTAAAGAGCGCTTCCGCTGTAAGGGCCAAGTCCACCGAAAAGACTTCCGCCATCATTGTTTGACGCACAGAGTACGCCTTGCGTTTCCACCTCGACAGGTTTGCAGGCTACTGTTTCATAAGCCGGTTTTCCGACTTTTTCGTTTTCGTTAATTGTTTTCATATACGTTGTTTTTGTTGTTGCCGATTAAAGGTTCGTTTTACCCGGCATGTGGGAGAAAAGTGCTAAAGATATTGTACATGCGATTAAATTTGGATAAATTTGCAGTTTTGAACGAACGTCTATTTCGTCAATTTCTCCCTTTCGCATTCACGGATTTCGGCTTATTTGGTTGGCATAATATCATATCATTATGTCTACAGTAACAGCTTATGTGCGGGTCAGCACCGACAAGCAGACCCTTGAGAATCAACGAAGCGAGATTTCGCGTTTCGCCACGAGTCGCGGAATTACCATCGACCACTGGATTGAGGAGGTCGTGAGCGGCAAAGTTAAGGAGAAAGACCGCAAATTGGGACGGTGTCTGAAGAAAATGAAAAAGGGGGATATCCTCATAGTCTCCGAACTCTCGCGGCTGAGCAGGACTCTTCTGGAGATAATGTCGATTGTAAGGACAATTCTTGAAAAGGGAGTTGTCCTTTACAGTGTCAAAGAGAACTGCTGCCTCGGGGACAACATCAACAGCAAGGTGATACTCTTTGCCTTCGGCCTCGCCGCCGAAATCGAGAGGGATCTTATCTCAATGAGGACAAAGGAGGCACTCGCCGCCCGCAAGGAGCAGGGTGTTGTCCTCGGAAGGAAGCCCGGTGTATGCCCGAAAATCGAAATGCTGAAACAATACGAGGAGCAGATATTGAAGGATTATGCGTCAGGCGTTAGTATTGTCCACCTTAGCAAAACATACGGAGTCTCCCGCGACACAATGTCAAGGTTCGTAAAGAGTCCGAGATAATAATACAATTACCTCTTTTTCTCCCACTCCACCTTCTTTGACGTCAGCGTCTTCTCAGCATCAAGCGGGAAGATTATCTTGTCTGAGTCGGTGGTCCAGAGGCTGCCGTCGGAGGTGAAATATGCTGACCAATAGATGTCATTGCCAATATGACGGTAATCCACCAGCGTGTCCGCCTTCTGGCCGTACTGTATTTTGGTGACGTATATATCATCACCGACGAGAGGGACAAGGACTGCTTCGGCTTCCCGATATGACTTCTGAAGAAGTGCATTACTCCTTATTTGTGCCTTGATTTCCTTACGTTTACCAGCCTTGACCTTCGTGTAGGCATCATGGTAGCACGCACCTGGATTGCGGATGTCTCCATAAGTGCTTAGTGTATACATCTGGTGCGCAAGATACATCGGGCTGTTTATGAAGACAATCAATCCGATTGAAACGGAGAAAAGAACAGTTGCAGTCAATATCTGCAGAAACCTGTTACTGATTGTAACACTCAGCAACGGCTTCCTCGGTTTGATGCCGGCGATGCTCTCGTCGATTCCTTTCTTGGCCTCCCCGAAGGACTTCTTCAGGCCGTTGATTGTCTCTGTCAACGACTCCGGGATATTCGCCGTCACCGTCGACGAGTATATCCTGGCTTCTTGAAAATATTCTGTCATTACTTTTCCGATTTC
>JAKSKQ010000094.1 GCA_024401675.1 Bacteroidales bacterium
GCCAGCAGTCAGGAGCCTTCCCTCTCGAGCAATTTCAACGAATCGGTGTATGTCAATTACTCCCGCCGTCTTTCCAAGAAAGGGAGGATTCTGGCATTGAGTTTCAACGAGGCGTTCTCTTTCGGCACGTCCGACTGGACCACCGACAAGGAGACCAGATACAAGAAGAAAGAAAACAACCCCGTGATTCTCAGCCAGGCTGTATCGACTGGCAGCAATAACCTTTCGATGTGGGCGCAGGCCGCTTACAGCGAACCGATGGGGAAGCACTTCTATTTGAATTTCGTGGCCAGGGGCAGTTTCAAGCGTGCTTTCCAGCGCCGGGACTTTTATAACAAAGGGGTTTTTGCCGATGACTTGAGTTCGTACGGCTCCATGAATTCATACGAAATGACGGCCACGGCCAATATCAAATATGTTCGCAAGAAAATCAATTTGACGGCCGGCGTGTCGTTCTTCCCCCGGTGGACGGTGCTCAAGTTCAAGGAGAATCCCTCATACTCATCTCCGGTGGAAAAGTTCATGTTCAATGTGGCCCCGAACCTGATTCTCAGTTACACTCCTTCCAAAAGACGCCATCTTTCAGTGCGCTACAACGGCTGGACAGCATCTCCGGCGCTGACCAATGTGCTTCCGATTCCGAGCGGCACCGACCCTTCTTATATACGTTACGGAAATCCGGACCTGCTTCAGGAATTCGTCCAGCAGGGGACTCTGTCCTATGATGCGTCAAGTGTCGGCAAAGGCTGGGGGCTGGTGGCCAATCTGACCTACCGGAACAGAAAAAATGCAGTCTGTATTTCCACCGACTATGATCCCGAGACCGGTTTCAGGACTGCGACTCCGAGAAACATAGACGGAAACTGGTGGATAAATGGGAACTTTTCCTTCAACAAAACTTTCCGCAACGACTCATTCTCCACTGCAAACACCTTGAGCGCCCAATACGACAACAAGGCATCCCTCCTTTACAACAGGACTCTGAAATACGATGAAGTCAGCATTACCCGCAGGACGATGCTTCGCGCATCCTCAGACTGGACTTACCGCAACCGGTGGCTTGAGGCTGTCGCCCAAATCTATGCCGACGGGACCTTGGAGCGGAGCCTGCTCCGAAGTGACCTGAACCAGAGCCCGTTCACCATTTCAGGATGCCTGAGCCTGACTTTCACGATGCCCTGGAACATGAGGCTCTCGACAGATTTCTCATACATTGCCCCAAGGGGATTCATATTCAATGATTTGAACCGGGACTATATGCTCTGGAACGCCAGCCTCAGCCAGAGTTTCCTGAAGAAGAAACTCACTCTCCGCATTGAGGCCTTCGACATTCTCGGCCAGATGGTCAACATGACAAGTTCCCTTGCCTCCGAGAGCAGGACTTCCACTATTTTCAACGGAGTGAATTCCTACGCGATTATCCGTCTCATATACCGTTTCAACAGAGCGAAATAAAAAAATTATTTGTATCTTTGCAGGCTTAATGAATTTTGAATTATGCTTACAATCGCTTTTACTGACGGAACTATAAGACCATGGGACGATCCCGAGGCCAAGAAAATCTTCTGGCATTCATCCGCACACCTTATGGCGGAGGCTCTGGAGGCTCTTTATCCCGGAGTGAAATTCGGCGTGGGACCCGCTGTGGAGAACGGATTCTACTATGATGTGGATCTGGGAGACAGGCAGATTACTGAAGAGGACCTCAAGGCAGTCGAGGCCAAAATGACGGAACTCGCCCGCTCAAAGGAGACTTTCGAGCGCGAGGAGGTCAGCAAGGCCGACGCCATGGAATATTTCAAGAAGAAAGGCGACCCGTATAAATGCGAACTCATAGAGGCGCTGGAAGACGGCACTATCTCATTCTACCGCAACGGTAATTTCACCGACCTCTGCCGCGGCCCTCATGTGAAGCATGCCGACGACATCAAGGCCATCAAGCTGATGAGCATAGCCGGCGCTTACTGGAAAGGAGACCAGAACCGCCAGCAACTCACCCGTATCTACGGCATCACCTTCCCCAAGAAGACCATGCTCGACGAATATCTGGCCCTCCTCGAAGAGGCCAGGAAGCGTGACCACAGGAAAATCGGCAAGGAGATGGAACTCTTCACATTCTCCGCAAAAGTCGGTCAGGGACTGCCTCTGTGGCTTCCCAAGGGTGCCGACCTGCGCTATCGTCTCGAGCAGTTCCTCCGCAAGGTTCAGGCGAAGTACGGATATCTTCCGGTCATCACTCCGCATATCGGCAACAAGGATCTTTATGTGACTTCCGGTCACTGGGCACACTACGGTGCGGATTCATTCCGTCCCATCACCACTCCCCAGGAAGGCGAGGAATACCTCCTCAAGCCGATGAACTGCCCTCATCACTGCGAAATCTTCAAGAGCAAGCCCCGTTCATACAAGGAGCTCCCTCTGCGTTTCGCCGAATTCGGTACTGTTTACCGCTATGAGCAGAGCGGCGAGCTCCACGGACTTACCCGCGTGAGGAGTTTCACTCAGGACGACGCGCACCTTTTCTGCCGTCCCGACCAGCTCCAGGAAGAGTTCGAGAAGGTTATTGACATCATTCTCTATGTGTTCAAGACCCTTGATTTCAAGAATTACAAGGCTCAGGTTTCCCTCAGGGATCCTGAAGACCACGAAAAATATATCGGAACTGATGAAAACTGGGCCAAAGCCGAGGCTGCCATACAGCAGGCCGCAGCAGCGAAGGGCCTGCCTACCGTGGTAGAATACGGTGAGGCCGCCTTCTACGGTCCGAAACTCGACTTCATGGTGAAGGACGCCCTCGGAAGAGAGTGGCAGCTCGGTACCATCCAGGTCGATTACAACCTCCCCGAGCGCTTCGAACTCGAGTATGTTGGCGCCGACGGCGAGAAACACCGTCCGGTGATGATTCACAGGGCTCCGTTCGGATCACTCGAGAGATTTGTGGCTGTTCTCCTCGAACATACTGCCGGAAAACTTCCTCTCTGGCTCACTCCGGAGCAGGTGGTTATCCTTCCTATCAGTGAAAAATTCGAGGGATATGCAAATAAAGTTTGCGAATTGCTTAATAATTCCGATATTCGCGCCTCACTGGACTCACGCAACGAGACTATGGGCAAGAGAATTCGTGAGAACGAACTCAAGAGAATCCCTTATATCGTAGTGGTCGGTGAGAAGGAAGAGACTGACGGCACTGTTGCAGTTCGTCGTCAGGGTGGACAGAATGACGGTACCATGCCGGTTGAAGACTTCATCGCACGCGTTCAAGGTGAGGTGAAGGCTCAGCTCGGCTGACCATATATATAATTATTAATTAACCATTTAGGAGGATAAACTTATCGCAGCACCTTTCAAACCGACTCCGCGGCCTGCAGGCGGGAGACCTGCAAACGGACCGCAACAAAATCGTCAGGGACAGCCCGTCCGCAAGGATGATGACTCTCTGAGAATCAATTCCCAGATCACCGCGCCTCAAGTGAGGCTGGTGGGTGAGAATATTCCCGAGCAGGGCATTTACCCGTTGGCAAAAGCTCTTGACCTCGCTGACGAACTTGAACTGGATCTGGTTGAGATCAGTGCAAAAGCTGATCCTCCTGTATGCAAGATCATTGATTATCAGAAATATCTCTATCAGCAGAAGAAGAAGGCCAAGGAAATGAAGGCCAACTCCGCCAAGATAGTGATAAAGGAAATCCGCTTCGGGCCCAATACCGACGAGCACGACTTCCAGTTCAAGATCAAACATGCCCAGAACTTCCTTAGCGAAGGAAGCAAAGTCAAGGCGTCAGTCTTTTTCAGGGGACGTTCGATTGTATATGCCGACCAGGGAGAGAAACTTCTCCTGCGTTTCGCAGTCGAACTCGAAGAATACGGCCGCGCAGAGCAGATGCCGAAACTCGAGGGCAAGAGAATGATGATGATGATTGCACCTATCAAGAAAAAATAATTCGGGAGAATTATCATTAATATTAAATTTAAAAACTTAAAACAATGTCCAAATTGAAGACCAACTCCGGTGCCAAAAAGCGCTTCACGCTTACCGGAACGGGAAAAGTAAAGAGGAAACATGCTTTCAAGAGCCACA
>JAKSKQ010000095.1 GCA_024401675.1 Bacteroidales bacterium
ATTAGTTGCCCCAGCGCACAAGGACAGTCTTGCGGTGCAGCTCGAATGCAAGTTCCCATGCTCTTTCGTCCTTGACGGCATCAAGAAGCACGGCGCGGCCTTCCGAGGGGATATCGACAGCGGAATCCGGGGTGAGGGCATCCTTGCCGTAAGCGCGGCGGCGCACCTGGTTGAGACACTCGTAGGCACGGGAAACTTCATCCGGATTTTCATCAGTCTTTTCTGCGGCCACTGCTTCGGCGTACATCAGAAGCACATCAGAATAGCGGAGCAGAGGGAAGTTGGTCGGAGTGTAGCTTGTGTTCTTCGGAAGAAGAGTCTCATACTCGCGACGGAACTTTCCACAGCATCTGGTCCAATAATTCTGTCCCGGATCAATTCTCTGGGCAGTAGCGTTGTCATAAGTGTATGTAGCTATAGTCCAGTCTCTTCTGAGATCGCCATCCTCATAAAGATAATACAGATAAGGAGTGCCGTGAAGAGCTCCGATAGAATAGCCGATCTCGTCACCATTGCCACCCGTGTTTGTGAAACGGATGCCGTTGTCACGTCCGACACGGCATGCGGCTCCTGCATAAGTACCGACTCCGTTACCGTAGGACTCCATTTCCCAGATACTTTCCTGAATATCGTAGAGATCCTGCATATAGTTCACGAAGACCTGCTGGAAATCAGGATTGAGTCTATGGAAACCGAGGTCGATGACCTTGGCTGCATATTCCTTCGCCATGGTGTATTTGGCCTCGTCGTAAAGAGGATATCCCGCCATGGAAAGGCAGACTCTTGAAATGATGCCCCAGGCGGCTGACTGAGTGAGTCTGCCACCTCCGAGGTCCCCCCTTTCCTGAGCAGTCATAAGGCCTTTTGAAGCAGTAATCATATCATCCAGTGCCTGGGCATAGACTGCCGCCTGTGAGGTCTGGGGAGTCTGCATGTCCTCGCTGCTGCAGGAGGGCACTGTAGAAAGCATCAGAGGCACGTCTCCGAAGCGCAAGGTCAGCAAATAGTGATAATAACCTCTGAGAAACAAAGCTTCCGAAGTGGCACGAACCCTGGTGAGAGAGTCGATTGATGCGCCGGAAATGTTCTCAAGGAGTGAATTGGCATTGGAAATGCCGTTGTAGCACTGGCGCCAGTAGTTGAGGATACGGGTATCCTGCGGGGTGACGTCGTTGTAACCTACAGTACCTTCATCTGTGGTATAGGACTCGAAACCGATTTCAGCAGTCAGACCCATTCTTGTAAGCATATCACCTCCGAACATAGAGGTGCTGGCAAGTGTGGAATAGATGCCTGCAACAGCTTCTTCAATCTCATCGGGAGTCTTGTAGAAATTTTCCTTCACGACCAGATCCTTAGGGGAAAGGTCAAGGAAAGAGCACGAAGACAATGCCACTGCCGCAACAATCATTACAAGTGAATTTATTCTTTTCATGATTCTATCTCTTTTAGAATGTTACACTTACACCTGCCGTGAATGACCTTGTGCGCGCATAGGCGGAGAAATCGAAACCGGGAGTAAGAGCAGTATGACGGATTGACACTTCAGGGTCAAGTCCGCTGTATTTGCTCAAAGTCCAGAGATTCTGGCCGGCGATGGTGAATTTCAAGACATCCATCTTCAGTTTTCCGGAAATTCTCTTCGGAAGAGTATAGCTGAGTTGGAGAGTCTTCAGGCGGAGGAACGAACCGTCCTCAAGAGTACGGGTGGAATAAAGTCCGTCGGGGCCCTGTCCGCCTACCCTGAAATTACGGCTGTCCTGGTGGTCGTTATAGGAACGGAACTGGTTGATTGTCTTGTTGGCGTAGTTTCCTTCGAAAATCAGACGGTTGGCATTCATAATCATGTTACCCACACTCCATTGGAAGAAGAAGTTCAAGTCAAATCCCCTCCAAGTGAGAGTGTTGTTGAATCCTCCGGTAAAGAACGGAGTTCCGCGTCCGATGACTACCATATCCTGGTCGTTCACCACACCGTCGCCGTTCTGATCGACATATTTGATATCTCCGGGCTGGATAACCGCGCGTGTGTCGCCGTTGGTAGGAACGCCTTCCTTGAGAACATACTGGCCTCCCGCATTCAGGTCGAAATCATCCACACCGTACATACCGTCCCACACAAGTCCGTAGAAAGAGGCGATCGGCTTTCCGACCTGGGCAATATACAGATTGGTGCTATTGAACGAGCCGGTGAATTTAACACTGCTCAGGAGAGTCTGCTGGCTGTCGGCGAGTTCGAGGACCTTGTCCTGATTGAAGGCGAAGTTGAGGTCGGAAGTCCACATGAAATCCCTTGTGTGGACGTTGATTGTGTTGATTGTAACTTCAAGGCCCCTGTTCTGCACCTTGCCGACATTCTTATAGACGGTGGTGAAACCGGTCGAATAAGGAATCTTGGCATTGAGCAGAAGGTCGCTGGTGACCTTGTCGTAGATGTCGAAAGTAAATGAGAAACGTCCTTCCCACAACTTGAGATCAAGTCCGAGGTCCAACTGGCGGGTTGTCTCCCATGTGAGGTCGGTGTTACCCATCGCATTGCGGTAGGCCGCAGGTTCGGGCGAATTGTTGAACGGATAATAATCCCCGATGCTGATTGTGGAGTAGGATGAGTAATCTCCAACCCTGTTGTTTCCGGTAAGACCGTAACTGAGTCTCAATTTGGCATCCTGAACCCATCTTACTTTTTTCATCCATTTCTCCTGACCGAAACGCCAGGCCAGGGCTGCAGACGGGAAATATCCCCACTTGTGTCCGGGAGCGAATTTGGAGGAGCCGTCGGCACGCATTGTAACTGTAGCGAGATAGCGGTCTCCATAACCGTAATTCGGCCTCCCGAAGAAGGACAGCAGCCTGTTGTCGGACAGAGTCACGGCAATGGTGTTGGGAATACCGTCATCCATACCGCTCAGTCCGAGGTTTTCATTGGGAATGTATGCGGCAGATAAGCCGAAGGCATCTCTCTTGTTACCCTGAATGGTGTTTCCGACCATCACATTCACTTTGTGCATTTTCTTGAACGTTTTGGAGAAGGTGAGAGTATTCTCGTTCATCCATTCCACTCTGCGAGTCTGATTGATGGACGCATTCACTCCTAGAACATTAGTGATTCTGGGAAATCCCTTGACTGTCTTAGAGTTGTTGAATTCATCCGAAGTGATGATCTTGTCGGTATATCCGCCCCTTACAGCGAGTTTGAGATAAGGCAGTATATTCCAGGTGAGTTTCGCATTGGCCATGAAGGTCGTGGTTCTGCTCTTGGACTGCTCGTTGAGGTTGGAAATCACGGGGTTCATCGTGGAAGACGAGTCCATACCTTCTGCATCATCCTCGAAAATTTCATATTCGTCATTCTCAGTGAAGGACACGGGACGGAAAGCCCATACCCTGTACATAAGATATGTGGAATACGAATTGGAAGAAGCCAGAATCGAAGACGCAGTCTGTCCGTAAACAGTGGCATCGGTATAGGAACCGTTTATGCTGAGACGGAAATTCTTACCTATCTGCTGTTCGAGTGAAAGACGCCCCTGATACTTCTTGAAACCGGAGTTGACAATCACACCGTTCTGATCAACGGCATTGAAGGATGCCGAATATCTGGTCTGGCTGGTACCGCCCATCATGGACAAATTATGAGTCTGGGTGAAGGCGTTTCTGAATACCTTGTCCTGCCAGTTCACGGGAGGATAGTTGAGGTAATCCTCCATTGTACGGGAACAATTGGTGAGATATTTGTCGAAATATTCCGGACGTCTCTCTATCTGGTAATTCACATACTCGTAAGGAGTCATCATCTCCATCTGCTTTGCGCTCTGGTCAAGTCCGAACTGACCTGTATAAGTCACGGAAGGCTTGCCGAGCTTGCCTTTCTTGGTCTCGATGATGATGACACCGTTGGCGGCACGAGAACCGTAGATTGCGGTGGCGGAAGCGTCCTTGAGCACGGTGATGG
>JAKSKQ010000096.1 GCA_024401675.1 Bacteroidales bacterium
GGTCCAGATCGTGGCTCAATGTCCTGGTAGATACCAGACCAAGCCTGTACTGCTTTCCTACATTTTCAAATTCTATCGCTGTCGCCATAATGTCCAATTCGTCATAAAACCGCTAAGTTACAAAAAAAGTTTCATAACTGTTATCTGTCAATGACGCCTTTCCACGATGCCGGGACAGGGGCGGTGACGGTGATTTCCTCCTTGCGGACCGGAGGGACGAAGGAGATGCTGCGGGCGTGGAGGCAGATGCCGCCGTCCGGATTGCTGCGGGGCGCGCCGTATTTGAGGTCTCCCTTGATGCAGTAGCCGGCGTGGGAGAGCTGGCAGCGGATCTGATGGTGGCGGCCGGTAAGAAGACGCACCTCGACAAGAAAGTAGCGCTCCGTGCGTGCTATGTACTTGTATATGAGACGGGCTTCCTTCGCCTGGGAGTCAGCCGGAAGACGACGGCCGGAGGAGAGAACATAGCACTTGCTCTGTTTCTCATTTCTGACAAGCATGTCCGTCAGGGCGACTTCCTCCCCGAGAGGAGAGTCAGGCTCGCTGCAGACCAGGGCCCAATAGGTCTTGTGCACCTCGCCGTCACGGAACATCGCGTTGAGCCTTTCCAGCGACTTCGAGGTCTTGGCGAACATCGCGATTCCGCTCACCGGACGGTCGAGTCTGTGCGGGACTCCCATGAACACATGCCCCGGTTTGGAGTCGCGCATGGCGACAAATGCCTTCAGAGTCTCGCTCAGCGGCTCGTCGCCGGTCTTGTCACCCTGGGTGATTTCACCGGACCTTTTATTGAAAATGATGATATGGTTGTCCTCATAGAGAATACGGCTCTCTATGTCAGAGTATTCCTCTTGTGTCAGTTCCCTGTATTCCATTTCTGCCAAATTGTCAGTTAAAAATTTGTGGCACAAAGTTCGTAAAAAGAACGCCGTCCGCAAAAAAAAGGACAAAAAAGAATACAAATAACAAAAAACACATAGAATTATGGGAAAAATCATTGGTATTGACCTTGGAACCACGAACTCATGCGTGGCGGTCATGGAAGGCAACGAGCCTACAGTCATCATCAACAACGAAGGACAGAGGACAACTCCGTCAATCGTGGCTTTCACCGAAGGAGGTGAAAGGAAAATCGGAAGCCCCGCAAAGCGTCAGGCCATCACGAATCCTCACAAGACCATTTTCTCTATCAAGAGATTCATGGGCGAGAAATACAATCAGGTGACAAAAGAAGTCTCACGCATGCCCTACAAGGTGGCCTGCGGAGAGAACGACACTCCGAGAGTGGACATCGACGGACGTCTCTACAGCCCGCAGGAGATTTCAGCCATGATTCTCCAGAAGATGAAGAAGACCGCAGAGGAATATCTCCGTCAGGAAGTCACCGAGGCTGTCATCACGGTTCCCGCATACTTCTCCGACTCACAGCGCCAGGCCACCAAGGAAGCCGGCAAGATCGCCGGACTCGATGTGAAACGTATCATCAATGAGCCTACCGCGGCAGCCCTTGCCTACGGTCTCGACAAGAAGGACCGTGATATGAAGATTGCGGTATATGACCTCGGCGGCGGTACATTCGATATCTCCATCATGGAACTCGGAGACGGCGTGTTCGAAGTGAAATCCACCAACGGTGACACTCACCTCGGAGGTGACGACTTCGACCAGGTGATCATCGACTGGCTTGCGGGCGAGTTCGCATCAGAAAACGGCGGCCTCGACCTCAAGAAGGACCCTATGGCTCTCCAGAGACTCAAGGAAGCCGCAGAGAAAGCCAAGATTGAGCTTTCAAGCCAGAGTTCAACTGAAATCAACCTGCCCTACATCATGGCAGTCGAAGGTATGCCCAAGCACCTTGTGAAGACTCTCACCAGAGCCAAGTTCGAGCAGCTCGCCGACCATCTCATCCAGAGCACCATCGAGCCTTGCCGCAAAGCTCTCGAGGATGCCGGATACACAACTTCTGACATTGACGAAGTTCTCCTCGTCGGCGGTTCCACCCGTATCCCCGCAGTTCAGGAAATCGTGAAGAAGTTCTTCGGCAAGGAGCCCAACAAGAGCGTGAACCCCGATGAGGTTGTGGCAATCGGAGCATCAATCCAGGGCGGCGTGCTCGCAGGTGATGTGAAGGACGTGCTTCTGCTCGACGTCACTCCGCTTTCTCTCGGTATCGAGACCCTCGGCGGTGTCATGACAAAACTCATAGATGCCAACACCACCATCCCTTACAAGCACTCCCAGGTGTTCTCTACCGCTGCTGACAACCAGCCTTCAGTAGATATCCATGTGCTTCAGGGAGAGAGGCCTATGGCAAAGGACAACAAACTTATCGGCAACTTCCACCTCGACGGCATCGCACCCGCACCCCGCGGAATACCTCAGATTGAAGTGACCTTCGATATCGATGCCAACGGTATCCTCAACGTGTCCGCCCAGGACAAGGCTACCGGCAAGGAGCAGAAGATCCGCATTGAGGCTTCATCCGGACTGTCAGATGAGGAAATCAAGAGGATGAGGGACGAAGCCAAGGCCAATGAGGAAGCCGACAAGGCAGAGAAAGAGCGCATCGAGAAGATAAACAACGCAGACGCAATGTGCTTCCAGAGCGAGAAGAACCTCAAGGAGTACGGTGACAAGATTCCCGCCGAGAAGAAGGGCGCCATCGACGCTGCTCTCGCAAACCTCAAGAAAGCTGTCGAGGCAAAGAACATCGCCGACATCGACAAGTACAACTCCGAGCTCGAGGCCGCATGGCACGCCGCTTCAGAGGACATGGCAAAAGCAGCCCAGGCAGCTCAGGGTGCGCAGGGCGGTCCTCAGGGTCCGTTCGGCGGCCAGCAGGGTCCTCAGGGTCCCCAGGGCGGAAATGATGCTCCGGACGAGCAGTAAATTACAGATATGACACAGTCAATAAGGCCGATAGAAGATTCCTCAAGGCCTGGGGTTTATATCGAAACCTACGGCTGTCAGATGAATGTCAATGACTCGGAGGTAGTACTCTCCATCCTTCAGGATGCGGGGTACTGCCTTACCGGGGATATGGACAAAGCCGACCTCATACTTGCCAACACCTGTTCTATAAGGGACAATGCCGAGCAGCGGATTTGGGGTCGCATCGAGCAGTTCCGCCTCGTCAGGAAGCGCAGCGGCAGGAATATCATCATCGGAATCATAGGCTGCATGGCCGAAAGGCTCAAGGACAAGTTGCTGGAAAAGGTTGATCTGGTCGTAGGGCCGGATGCCTACAGGTCTCTGCCCGCTCTGCTGGAAAGTATCCATCGCGAGGGCTGTCCGGCAATGGACGTGAACCTGTCACGCACGGAGACATATTCCGACATCGCCCCGGTCCGCATGGACAAAAAGGGAGTGAGCGGCTTCGTGTCGATTATGAGGGGTTGCAACAACTGCTGCTCCTACTGCGTGGTCCCCTATACCAGGGGGGCTGAGCGCAGCCGCGACGCCGCGTCCATAGTCGAAGAGGCCCGCACTCTCTTCGAAAGCGGCTACAAGGAAGTCTGCCTTCTCGGTCAGAATGTGGACTCATATCTGTGGAAATCCCCTGAGGGAGAGACAGTTAACTTCGCC
>JAKSKQ010000097.1 GCA_024401675.1 Bacteroidales bacterium
TTTCTCGGACTTGCCCGACTTCGAGCTACTTAGCGCTTTTTCGCCTTTTTTCGCCGAAAACCATCGGATTTCAGATTTTTGTGCGACAGTTTTCGGGCGTTTCGGCAAATAATTGCCGTCTATTCATATTCTCCTGTATCGATTTCAAGCTTATCTATTTTGTAGTTCAGCGTCTGTCTCGGTATCCCAAGAATAGCGCCCGCTTCGAATGGTTCGCCGAGAAGGCGACCGAAATCGGTGTGGATGAGATCACCCCGCTCTTCGGGGATTATTCCGAACGCAGGGTTTTCAAGGGAGAGAGGGTGGAGAGGCTCATCATTGCGGCGGCCAAGCAGTCCCACAAGGGGGCGGTTCCGGTTCTGCACGAAACATCCTCCGTAAGGGACTTCCTGGAATCCGTCGGGAGCGAATCCCTCAAACTCATCTGCTACTGCGACGAGGTCGGCTCGCTTGGGGTAAGTAAAATTCCGGTTATGGCGGCGCTCCGGGAGTGCGGAGAGCGTCCGGTGGTGATAATGATTGGACCCGAGGGGGACTTTTCGCGCAGCGAAATGGAACTGGCCGTCCGCAGCGGCTGGCAGCCCGTATCGCTCGGGGAGAGCCGCCTGCGCATCGAAACCGCCGCCCTCACGGCCACTGCCGCGGTCTATCTCTCAAATTCCCACTGACCTACTTCCATATCGAAGATGCGGCCCTTTTCGATTTTGAAGCGGAGGGCGGTCTGTACCTGATGGAAGCCGTAGATTCCCGCAGCCCCGGGATTGAGTACAAGCATATCGTAATGCTTGTCATTCACCACCTTGAGTATGTGCGAATGTCCGCATACGAAGATGTCGGGCCGGTAACCCTCGATGAGCTGTTGTGCCTTGCGGTCATACCTGCCGGGGTATCCTCCTATGTGGGTCATCAGGATTTTGCATCCCTCAACCTCCATAAGCTGTACGGGAGGGTAGTCAAGGCGGATTTCAGCTCCGTCGCAATTGCCGTAAACCCCCTTCAGGGGCTTGAATGAGGCCAGTTCGTCGGCAGTTTCAATGTTTCCGAAATCCCCTGCGTGCCAGAGTGCGTCCACCGGTTCCAGGAATTTCTTTATACGCTTGTCCACGTATGCGTGTGTGTCGGAAATGATACCTATGTACATCGTTCAAATATGTCCCAATGCAATGTTACAAAAAAATAATAACTTTGAGCTTTGAAAAGAGATGATAATTCCTTTTACTGAGTTTATGATAAAAATTGTTTCAAACAGATTGTCTGCCCTGATGCTCGGAATTGCCCTTCTGGCATCCTGCTCGGGCAATGGCAATGCGGATTTGCCGCGCGCTACGGGTCCTGAAGACCTGAAAGGGCATAGTGTCGGCTGCCTCGGAGGTTCCATCTGCGATCTTCAGTTCGAAAGTTTCGCACCCGGCGCCGTCAAGCAGATTTACAACAGCGAATCGGACCTTCTTGCGTCCCTGGACAACAGGAAGGCGGACTTCCTTGTGATGGACAGCGTGTTCGTTGTGGGAATCGACAAGGAGGAGCATCCGATCGAGGCGGCCTATTCCCTCAGCTCGCTTTCGGGCGATGTCGGAGTGGCATTCCGCAAAACCGACACCGGGCTCTGCCGTCAGTTCAACGAATTCCTTGCGCAGATCAAGGCCGACGGCACTCACGCCGCAATTGCCGACAGGTGGATGACAGACAATGTCAAAATTTCAGAAATGCCTGAAATTGAGACTTATACCGATGGCGAGCCGTTGGAGGTGGGACTTATGGCCGGGCTTCCGTTCTGCTTCATCAAGGACGGCGCCTGGGTGGGCTTCGAGGCGGAGATGATGACACGCTTCGCCGCTTATCTGCACAGGCCGATACAGATAGAGACCTATGAATTTTCGTCTCTGATGGCCGGACTGAAGACCGGCGTGATAGATGTCTGGTGCTCTTTCATTACCATCAACGAAGAGAGATCCAGGGAAGTGCTTTTCTCCGACCCGTATTTCTTCTCCGCCGTTACTATGTTCCAGAAGGCGGACAGTGCCGTCGAAGAGCTTCCTTTCTATGTGAGGATATGCCGGAGCTTCAACAACAACCTTCTGGTGGAGAACCGCTGGAAAATGATTGTCGACGGATTGTGGGAGACCGTCATCATCTCCATCCTCGCCCTGATTTTCGGAACCCTGCTGGGCGGAGTCATCTGTCTGTTGAGGATGTCGAAGAACGGTTTCCTTTCGGGCTTCGCCAAGGTTTATATCGAGATTCTGCGCGGTGTGCCTATGCTTGTGTTCCTGATGGTGATGTTCTATGTGGTGCTCGCTTCGAGCGGTATGTCGGGCCGGTGGGTGGCAGTCATATCGTTTGCCATCAATTTCTCCGCGTACGTCTCCGAGATTTTCCGTACCGGCATCAGCTCCGTGGACAAGGGCCAGACCGAGGCCGGCCTCGCAATGGGTTTCACACGCGTCGGGACTTTCGTCAATTTCATCCTCCCGCAGTCGTTGAAGAACATTCTGCCGGTATTCAAGAATGAGGCGATTTCCCTGATCAAGGGCACCTCCATCGTGGGATACGTTGCAATCCAGGACCTCACGAAGATGAGCGACATCATACGCTCAAGGACATTCGATGCATTCTTCCCGCTGATTATCATATCAATCATCTACTTCATCCTAGCCTGGCTGTTCGGCAAAGTTCTGGATAGCCTGGGTAAAAAAATCGCATAGCTATGATTACGGTAAAACATCTTTCCAAGGTTTTTGTCGATGGCGACAAGCAGCTCACGGTCCTGCGTGATGTCAACTGCGAAATAAAGAAGGGGGAAGTAATCTCCATCATCGGGCCTTCAGGTACCGGAAAAAGCACTTTCCTGCGCTGTCTCAACCGATTGGAGACACCGACATCGGGTGAAATCATCATAGACGGCGTCAATATACTGGACAAGAATGCCGATATTGCGAAGATCCGTCGCAAGATGGGTATGGTTTTTCAGAACTTCAACCTTTTCAACCACCTTTCCATTCTGGAGAATGTCACCGTCGGACCGGTGAAACTTCTCGGAATGCCGCGTCAGGAGGCGGAGAAGCAGGCTGTGGAACTTTTGCGTATGGTCGGTCTTGCAGAGAAGGCCGGCGCGATGCCGTCGGAACTTTCAGGCGGGCAGAAGCAGAGGGTGGCGATAGCCAGATGTCTCTCGATGAAGCCGGAAATCATCCTCTTCGACGAACCGACATCGGCCCTTGACCCTACAATGGTGGGTGAAGTGCTTTCCGTCATCAGACAGCTCGCCCAGCAGGGTATGACGATGGCGATTGTCACGCACGAAATGCAGTTCGCCCGCGATGTCAGTACCCGTATATTCTTTATGAATCAGGGAATTATCTATGAAGAGGGTGCCCCGGACGTGATTTTCGGCAAGCCGACCAAACCTGCCACCACTGCCTTCATCAACAAGATCAGAGGTATCAATATGCACGTTGCCCGCCGTGACTCCGACTTCCCGGGCATAGAGTCGGCGATAGACAACTTCTGTATGAAATATGCAATCTCCGGCATTGTCACCGAAAGGGT
>JAKSKQ010000098.1 GCA_024401675.1 Bacteroidales bacterium
TGGATGCTTACAGGCTGTCTCTGACCACTGACCGTGAGAAGGCTTCCGCCGATTCCCTTCAGAAGAGGGGCTCAACCGGTGAAAAGACCAGAATGGAAATTGCAAAGCTTGCCGATTCCTTATCTACAAGTGCCTCTCTCGAGGCTTCCCGCGCCGAATCCGAGTTTGACAAAACTGTTCTTTCCAAGATTCAGTCATATTGCGCTCCACGCGGAATATTCGTGGCTTCATGCTCCTATGGCTTCGGTACCGGCAAGGAAATTGACTATGAACTGGATATTTACAACTGTTTCGGAAAGGCCATCAAATATGTGGAGATGACAATTACTGCAGAGGATTCCCTCGGAGTCAGTCTCTCAAATCAGGCAGTCCGATGCAACGGCCCCATCTCTCCCAAGGCTATTTCCAATTATGAGTTCCACCGTGTATTCAGCCTTGACCATGCCTCTGTTGCAGATGTGTTCATAAGTTATGCTGTCATCAAATTCGAAGACGGCTCTTCTGTCAAGTACACTTCAAAGAGCGGGGTGCAGTCGCATATCCTCACATCCGACAGACTTCATTATGCCGGGCTCACCGATGATGAGGCTCAATATTGGACTGGGCAACTCTGACAAAACCGACTTCCATCATCGTTTTTCCACAAAAACGGACAAATAAATCCGATACGGAAAAACGAATTATCACAATAAAAAGAAACTTTCGAAAGAAATCCACTTTTCTTCAGTGGATTTCTTTTTTTTCCTTTTCAGTGTAGATATCCATCAATAATTTCGCCATCGCCTTCCACCGGGGAGGCATACGAAAATGATGATGGAAATCAGGCATTCTATATTATTCAGCTTGCTCTGCGCGGCATTTGCCTGCGCTTTTCCCTTCTCTCTTTCAGCGCAGGGAGAGAAGGAGAAGTTTGTCCTGAAGACCAACCTTCTCGTTCCTCTGATGAATATCGGAGCAGGTGTCCCTGTAGGCCGGAATTCCTCATTGGAGGTGGATGTCTCTTATCCCTGGCTGCTGCGCGGATCCGTCAACAAAATCCTTCCTCCACAGAAATACTGCTGCCAGGCTCTTGCCGCATCGGCCGTTTACAGGTACTGGATTGAGGGCGGCCATTCAGTGGGGGTGGCTGCAAGCGGCGGCTTTTATGATATGGAAGCATCCGGCCGGGGACAACAGGGAGAATTCATACTGGCCGGTTTTGATTATATGTATGCCATTGCACTCGGGAAAGGCCGCTTCGGGATGGAATTCAGTGCCGGAATCGCTTTCGGGGGACTGCATTATGAAAATTATGATGTTCCATCCGAAGGCGGACGGCTGATCGGCCGGGAAGGAAGGCAGTTCCGTCATATCCTCTGTCCTTTCCGTCTTGGTGCTTGCATATATGTGCCGATTTTCGGGAAACGGCGACCGGTTGCCGGGGAGGGCGCACTGTATGAATAGTTTGCTGCGTCTTGTCCTGCTGCATGCTGTTGCTGTTCCTGTATTCCTGCTGACTATTTCGTGTCACAGGGACCCCATCTGCTATCCTTCCGGGACTTACAGCATCGTGGTTGATGTCGATGACAGTGCCCTGTATATGAAGCCCGCACCGGTGGCGAATCTCCAACTCAGCCTTTATGACCCGTCGAGCGGCAGGGAAGTCTATAAGACCTTTCTGTCATCCCGCAGCACAGGACTTCCCGCTTTGCCGCGGGGAACCTATATGATAGCCGTTTGGTCCAAAGATGCCGGGATTACAGATGTCTCATATACAAACAATTACCGGCTGCTGTCGGCTACGAGTGCAATTGTCGGTGGCGGCGTGCAGAAAATCATTGCCGCTCCGGACCACCTTCTGGCCTTCTCCAGCGGAGATTTTTCTGTTCCCGAATTTTCTGATGGCGGGAATCATGAATTCCACATACTCCTCAAATCGGTTGTGGACACATGGATGATTGAAGTTGAAGGCGTCAGCGGGCTGCAATGGCTCTCTGATGCCTCATTCACCGTCTCCAATCAGGTGAAGGAACTGCTTTTCGATTCATGGAGGCCGGACGGTGTGTGCAGCGTACAGGCTACCGGAGGGAGAGTGTCGCCTTCCGGTTTGATACTCTGCCCCTTCGGAACTTTCGGAATGCTTCCGGACGGACGAGTCGAGGTGGAGGCCCGCCTCCGTTCACAGGACGGACTGGTGCACAGCATGAAGTCGGATGTTACTTCCCAAGTCCGCGACCCTTCCAATTCCAAGCATCTGATCAGGATACATTTCCCTGTACAACTCTCGGCTCTCCGCCAGGGAGGACTCCAGCCCGGTGCCTGCGACTGGGACGAGGAATATGAAAGCATAGAAGTGATATGAACCATACCTATCAACATAAACCCAAAAAATTTCTAACAAAATGAAAAAAATTCTTTATTGTGCCGCGGGGCTGATGTGCCTTGCCGCATGCGAAAGTGAGAACGGCGTCTCCTCAATCTCCGCCGAAAACCCTTTACAGCAGGAAATCTGCATCAGGACAGCCGCCCTCAAGACCAAGGGATTTGTCACAGGGACGCTTTTCTATGACACCGCTGTTGCCCAACTCCATGCCGAGAGTCCGGTGACCACTCCCAGAACCATGCAACTATCCGCTTACCTCACTCCGCAGGCAGGGGAAGAGGGGGATTACTTTGTGGACTACACCTTCTCCTGCGACGAGGACCCGGACAGCCCCACTTGGAGACACAATCCGGCAATCTACTGGCCTGTAGGGGGCAAATTGGATTTCCTCTCTTATAGCTCACAGACTCCGTTCGATGCAAAGGATGTGACCTGGAATGAGAAAAATTCAGCTTCAAGTGTAGTAATCAATGTGCTTGAGGACCGCACTCAAGATGATATCATGTACTGCTCAGTGTCAGGACAGAACTCTTCCGGCGGAGCTTCTCCGGTGCCTATGGAGTTCAAACATGCCCAGGCCTGGCTCGAGTTCCAGATCAAAGTGGCCGAGGCCGGCACCGATGGCAAGGCTATGGAGGGCAAGATTGCAATCAAGTCAATCGAGATTGAAAATATCTATTGCAGCGGTGAACTTACTATCGAAAACAACTCCGGAGAAGCGATTGCCGACTGGTCTTTCCGCCACGAGCAGAGCCACAATGTGCTTTTCGATGATAACTATGGTCTTTATGGAGGGCCCGGCACGGGAGAGGGCTATCCTGTCACAGGGGCACTTAAGAAGGATATTTCCTATATGGATATGCTGATTCCGGGCCAGCAGAAAAAGACAGCCTTTGTCATAACATATCTCCTCGCCGGCCAGCCAAAGGAACTCAAGTACCGCTATGACCTCACTTCCGGTACAGCCGAATGGCTCTGCGGAGCACGGTACATATATGAAATCACATTTAATATCAATGAGATAACGGCTGCTCCTACAGTGAAGGCCTACGAAACCGGAGTCGTATCCGAACTTACTCCAGACAGTCTTTCCTGATGAGATACACCCTTCTGTCAATCCTTCCCTTACTCGCTGCCGGACTTGTTGCCTGCAGCGGGTATGAAGCAGTCTGCGGGACGGA
>JAKSKQ010000099.1 GCA_024401675.1 Bacteroidales bacterium
CGACCCTCAGAGCAACGGTATCAGCCGTGCTTACAGCAAGGCCGCAGAGTTCGATTCTCCTTGCACTCCGGTGACAACCGCCATCGACATCAAGGCGAAGTACGAGGCCAAGTACGGTGCTGTAGGCGCCGGTAATCCGAAAGTATTTTTCAAGTACTTTTTCGTGAATACCGCGACCGGTGAGAAATCGGGCGATATGCTTGCAGTAGCCAAGTTCTCATCATCCAACGAGCAGCCTGCACCTGAGAACCAGAACCCTGGCGGACAGCCCGAGGGTGGTAACCAGGGCGGCGGAGACGGCGAAGACGAAAACCCTGAACAGGGCCTCGGCTTCTAAGATTCCCCGGTAATAGTCCGGCGTAATCACAAAATTTTCCCCAGCTTTCCTTTCGGAGGGCTGGGGAATTTTTCTTTATCTCGGCTTTTACTGGATTTTTGTGTTCTTTGAGTTTCCTTCGGTTTAATAAACACAACCCTAAAAATTTGTGTATATTTTTGTGTATAAAACTTCTAACTAGCTGAAACACAATATATATCGTGGAGAATAGGAGACTCGAACTCCCGACTTTCAGATTGCGAACCTGACGCTCTACCAGCTGAGCTAATTCCCCGTAAAATCTTTGCGGCTGTCCCTTTCAGGCATCCCTTCCGAGCATCCGCACCGCAAAGATAGTCAAATTTTTCGAAACAGATTCTTACAGTTTTCTCTTTATCTCGACAATCTGGTAGGCCTCAATCATATCTCCTATCTTGATGTCGTTGTAACCCTCCACGCTCAAGCCGCAGTCGAATCCCGAGGTGACCTCCTTGACATCGTCCTTGAGCCTCTTCAGAGAACCGAGTTTGCCGGTATAGACAACGATACCGTCGCGGATTACGCGGACACTCGCCCCGCGGACGAGCTTTCCGTCGCGTACCATACATCCGGCAATCGTTCCGACCTTGGAAATCTTGAAGGTCTCCAGAACTTCGGCATTTGCGCAGACTTCCTCTTTCTCTTCGGGGGCGAGCATACCTTCGATACCGCTCTTGACCTCCTCGATAGCATCGTAGATGACGGAGTAGAGACGGATTTCAATCTGCTCTTTCTCGGCAAGCTTGCGGGCATTGGGCATAGGCCTTACCTGGAAGCCGATGATAATCGCGTTGGATGCCACAGCGAGCAGTACGTCCGACTCGGAGATGGCTCCCACAGCCTTGTGAATCACGTTGACGTGTATCTCTTCCGTAGAAAGTTTTATCAATGAATCTGACAGAGCTTCGATTGAACCGTCCACGTCGGCCTTGACAATCACGTTGAGTTCCTGGAAGTTACCCAGCGCTATACGGCGTCCGATCTCTTCGAGGGTGATATGTGTCTGGGTCTTGATGCCCTGAATGCGGATGAGCTGCTCGCGCTTGTTGGCAATGTCGCGGGCCTCTTTCTCATCATCCATTGCATTGAGAGTGTCACCCGCGGTCGGTGCGCCCGACAGTCCGAGGACTGATACAGGGGTGGAGGGACCCGCTTCCTTCAATTTCTGGCCACGTTCGTTGAACATAGCCTTCACGCGTCCGGCATAGCACCCTGCAACGATGGGGTCTCCGACGTGAAGCGTTCCGCCCTGAATCAGCACGGTCGCAAGATATCCGCGGCCCTTATCAAGGGATGACTCGATTATGCTGCCGACGGCATTCTTGGCGGGATTGGCCTTCAGCTCAAGGAGGTCTGCCTCCACAAGCACCTTCTCGAGAAGTTTGTCCACGTTGATACCTTTTTTCGCCGAGATTTCCTGGCATTGGTATTTTCCTCCCCAGTCCTCCACGAGGATATTCATATTCGCAAGCTGTTCCTTGATCTTGTCAGGGTTGGCTCCCGGTTTGTCTATCTTGTTGATTGCAAAAATCATAGGTACACCTGCGGCCTGGGCGTGGTTGATTGCCTCGACTGTCTGAGGCATTATCGCGTCGTCCGCCGCAACGATGATGATTGCAAGGTCGGTCACCTTGGCTCCTCTGGCTCGCATTGCGGTGAAGGCTTCGTGGCCCGGAGTATCGAGGAACGTTATGTGGCGTCCGTCAGAAAGTTTTACGTTGTAGGCACCGATGTGCTGGGTGATACCGCCGGCCTCACCGGCAATCACGTTGGTCTTTCGGATATGGTCGAGAAGGGAAGTCTTTCCGTGGTCCACGTGTCCCATAACGGTCACGATGGGCGGGCGGGGAACCATATCCTCTTCTTTGTCCTCTTCCTGAGTTATGGCGTCCTGAATTTCAGCCGTTACGAATTCAATCTTGTATCCGAACTCCTCAGCCACAAGCACAAGGGCCTCCGCGTCAAGCCTCTGGTTGATGGAAACCATAAGTCCGAGGTTCATACAGGCCTCGATGACTTTTGTGACAGGAGTGTTGTTCATAAGGATTGCAAGCTCGTTGACGGTAACGAATTCGGTGACCTTCAGAACGTTGCTTGTCATCTCCTGACGGAATGCCTCCTCCTGCATCTTCTCTGCAATCTCCTCGCGTTTCTCGCGACGGTGCTTCGATGTCTTGGTCTTTCCGTGACCTTCGGTCATCCTGGCGTATGTCTCCTTGATTACCTTCTGTATCTCATCGCTGTCTATTTCGGGGTGTACAGCCTTGAACCTGTCTTTCCTGTTGTTGCCGTTGAAACGGTTTGCGCCCTGCTTGGCATTTGCGCTGTTGCGGGGATCGTTGACATCCACCTTTGCCGGTCCGCTCTTGTGGATTCTCTCGCGTTTGTTCTTGTCCTTGCGGTTGTTGTCCTTGTTTTGGGAACTTGAAGGCTTTTTCTCAAACTGTGAAAGGTCTATTGTGCCGGCGATTTTCGGTCCGGCGAGCTTTTCAACCTTTGTCTCGATGTGTTCGATTACAGGTCTCACCTCTTTTTCCGGGGCGGGAACAGGCTCGGGAGCCGGAACAGAAGCCGGCTTCGGAACCGGAGTCTTCTCTGCGACGGGTGCCGCTTCTTTTACCTCCTTGACTTCCTTTGCTTTGGATGGCTGAGGTTCAGGCTTGCGGTCCAGATCGATTTTTCCTACAATCTTGATGTCGTGTTTGGGTTCGGTCTTTTGTTCAGGTACGGCAGGTTTCGGCTTTCTAGTCTCAGGTGCGGGAGCGGGCTGGGGAGTGTCAGCCTTTTTCTTCTCTGTGAGAACATTGGTCTTGATGATGACTTCCTTGCCAGGGTCATATTCGTCCCTGGCCTCCTTGGCGGCGCCCTTTTCGGTTATCTCCTTGACCTTGATGGCGACTTTCAGGGACTGCTCCTTGATGAGCTGCTCTTTCCCGAATTCCTTGGCAATCAGGTCAAAAGTATCCGCCGAGATTTTTGACGTGGGATTGATTTCATCGGTGATTCCCTTCTTCTTGAGGAAATCGGCCAACGTTGAAAAACCGATATTGAAATCCTTGAGGATTTTGTTTATTCTGACTGTACCTTCTGACATATATGACCTCCCTTTTTATGA